>JAYUZN010000954.1:0-7327 GCA_043751755.1 Bacteroidota bacterium
ATCGAATAAAACTTGCCAAATATTTGCGGAAGTTCGGAAGGAGCTGCCATGATAACCGCTTTTTTGACGGAAACGGTGGCAATTTGTGTGAGCAAAAACAAAGAAGCTACGCCGCCTACCGAATGTCCGACTATCATTTCGGGCTGATAATACTTGCAAACGACTTCGAGGCAATGTGCATACAAAATGGCATTGAATACTTCGCTTCCTGACTGCCCATGTGCGGGCGCATCTACGGCAATAATACGGCATTTTTTGCGACGAAATTTCTTTATGAAATTGCGCCACCTCGCAGCATTGCTTTCCCAACCATGTACAAACAAAATGGTAGGTCCTTCGCCTTCCCACATATATGTCTGAATATCAATGTCTTGATACTTCAATTTTGTTTGAATACTTCCTTCCAAAAACGGCAAATCTTTGTCTCTTATTTTGCCTTTTCGGGGGGTAGAAAAAATTTGAACGGCTTTTTCTGCTGCCCAGTTCGGAAATAACACGCCACCCGCGTTGAGGGAGAAGCCTATCATTTTGGGGATATATGCTTTGATTGTTTCTTTCATGATTATATTTTTTAGCACGCAGATTTTCGCAGATTAGGCAGATTTCGCAGATAAAATAGCTAATATATCTGCGAAATCTGCTTTCATCTGCGGAAATCTGCGTGAAACCCAAGCCTACAAGCCCCACAAACTCAAAATTTGTTCCGAATGCCCTTCTTTTTTCACTTTTTTGATAACATGGGAAATGACTCCATTTTCATCTATCAAAAAAGTAACCCGATGAATCCCCATATACTTTTTGCCATACATGTTTTTTTCGCCCCAAGCACCAAAGGCTTCGCTCCACGTTTTGTCCACGTCTGCCACAAGCGGAAAAGGCAGGGAAAACTTTTCGATAAAGGCTTGATGAGACGTTTCAGAATCGGCACTTATGCCTATGATTATCAAGTCTTTGCTTTTCAACAAAGCATAATTATCTCTCAAGTTGCAAGCCTCTATTGTGCAACCGGGTGTGTCATCTTCAGGATAAAAATATAAGACAATTTTTTTGCCTTTAAAATCGGCAAGCGAAATTTCTTTGCCATTTTGGTCTTTGCCCGCCAAAATAGGGGCAGTTGTACCTGCAAGTAATGTGTTCATGATAAGCGTATTTTTAGGAATAAAACCCTTTTTTTCTCCGAAAAGTTTAGGGGGAGGCACTTTTCAAAAGTGCGTCCCCCTCACTATGCTTTGAATAGGATAAATCTGCGAAATCTGCTTTTATCTGCGAAAATCTGCGCGCCCATAAAAAGCAACCGCTCCTTTTCGCATAAGCAAAGCCCTCAACTGACTCCGCCAAAAAGGATATAGCTTTAACTTAACCCCTTTTTTCTCCAATTTTTTTTTATCCTCCCAAGTAAGATAGCCTTTGCAGGGCTTAAAAAATAAATCTGTCCCATATTCTGCTTTGTAAACCGCATTAAAAGCCGCTATTTCTGTTGCTTTTTGGGTAGGATTCAAATAAACGGCAATGCCAATGAAAATGATTTTGCCTTTTTCTTTCAACATAGTTTTCAACTTATCCACATACAAGGGCAAATCGCTAATATAAGCTGCCCCCCAATTCAATATAATTAGGTCAAATTTGGCAGAAATGAGCTTATCCACTTCTTCTATGTCCATTTGAAGGCAGTTCCATGTTTGAGGATAAAATTGCATAGCCGCCAAACCGTCATATTTATCCATAAAAATGTCAATCGCCGTAACGTCATGCCCTGCTTCTGCGAGCTGATGACTGAGCCAGCCATTCCATGCCCCTATTTCGAGGATTTCAAGGCTTTTATTTTTTTCCAACTGCGAAAAAATGTATTTCAAATCAAAAGCCCGCGCCTTCCAACTTGTACCTGCCAAGCCATTTTGCACAAAAGGGAGTTGCGGATAGAGGCTTTCTTCTGTGATTCTCAAGCCGCTTTTTTCTCTAAAAGCCTGAAATTTCTCCAAAAAAACAGCCGCTCTTTCTGCCTCTTTTTGCGAGAATAAAGATAAAATGCCTTCTTTTTGCGAAAAATGATGTCCATTTTCACAAGAAAAAAATTCATTTAACGGAGAATAACATTCAGGACAGTTGTATTTTTTCATTTGTGTAGGTTCACGCAAATGGGCGCGGATAAGGCAGATTTCGCAGATGTATGTATTTATCTGCGAAAATCTGCGGTTAAATCTGCGAAAATCTGCGTGAAAATAATAGATAAATCCCCCAAATCCCCCATTGCGTAGTTACGGCAGCCCATAAGCCTCCTGCAATCCCAAAATAGGGCATAAACAGGCTACAAAGCACCACCAAAATCGCCGTTCCGCCGAAATTAAGGTACATAACCGTCCGTTCCTGCCCCATTTTGTACATACGGAAAATGAGGGGCAATGTTCCATAAATGGGCAAACATAGCAGAAACATTCCCACATAATAGCTTGTTTTCCAGTCGAATAGATAGCAAAAGTGAAAAATGAGCCAAAATAAAGGCAGACAAATCAAGGCAATTCCCATGCCTGCAAAGGTAAAGCGAAACAGTAATTTTTGGAAAGATTTTTGGGGAAGCCTGTAAATATTTTTGATAAAAGGAGTGAGCAGCCATGCTGAAATACTCTGCACATAAATGACCAAATTCATGAGAATTTGATACCTGCCCAAGTCTTTTTCTGCCAAAAAATGGCTGGCAGTATAGGTGTCTGCGCGGGAATGTAGCAAGCCACTGATGCCAATGAGCAAAAAGGGGAAACAGGTTGTTAGAAAGTTTTTTGTGCCTTCTATCTGCCATTTTATAGGGAGTTTTTCTTTATATAAAAAAAACAAAAACAAGCCTTTAGCCATGCTTGTCACAATAAAAATATGGCGTAAATCGGCAGTTTCTATGCTTTTTCCCCAACAAAAAATGCTTCCCAAAGTTAGCCCCAGCCCCAACATTTCTATTGCTACGATTTTGGCAAAATCTTTTTCATACAAAATAATTGCCTCATACGATTGAAACAAGAATAGCCCCACAATCCAAATAAAAAGTTCGCAACTCAGGGCAAAATCTTGATATTTTAGCAGCAAAAACAAGGCTGCAAAAGGCAACAATAGTGTACGCGCGCTTAGGCTGATTTGCCAATTTTGCGCAATTTGGGCAGGATTTTCGCTAAAAATACGGAGTAAATAATCTTTGCTGCCATACGTCAAAATACTTGCGAGCAAAGTTACCCACAGGTATTCTTTGACAAAATTGCCCCACAGGGTTTCGGAGTATAGCCGCACTACCAGCATGGAAACCAACACATTAAAGGCTGGAATCAAGCCACTTCGTAGGGCGAAAAGGAGGAGATGGAGGAGGCGTTTTGGCATCTGTTATACACAAGTGAGTATAAATTTTCCTTGTAAACCTGTCATTTCTTCAAGAAATGACAGGTTTGCAGGAAATCCTACCGCTCAAACGCCAAAAACACTTTCTCAATTATCGCACAACACGCCAACAACTGTGCTTCTGTTATCACAAGTGGCGGCGCAAAACGAATGATATTGCCATGCGTAGGCTTTGCCAATAAACCCAATTCTGCCAAATTCACACAGAGATTCCAAGCCGTTTCGCTTTCTTCTGTATCGTTTATAACAACGGCATTGAGCAAGCCCCTGCCTCTTACCAAAGTAATCAACTCTGGGCATTTTGCTTGTAATTCGGTCATTTTTTGGCGAAAAATAATCCCCATTTTCTCCGCATTTTCGGTCAAATTTTCGTCCTTTATTACCTCCAACGCCGCGACAGCCACCGCACAAGCAAGCGGATTTCCGCCAAAAGTAGAACCATGCTGTCCGGGTTTTATACAAAGCATAATGTCATCATCTGCCAAAACCGCTGAAACAGGCAATACCCCGCCCGAAATCGCTTTTCCCAAAATCAAGACATCAGGGCGCACATTTTCATGGTCGGAAGCCAGCATTTTGCCTGTACGTGCAATCCCAGTCTGTACCTCATCTATCATCAACAGCACATTTTTTTCCTTGCACAAAGTTTCCACCGCTTTGAGATAGCCCGTAGGGGGCAGATAAACCCCTGCTTCCCCTTGAATCGGCTCCATCCATACCGCACATACGTTTGGATTTTCCAACAGGGTTTCCAAAGCCGCCAACTCTCCATAAGGGGCAATTTGGTAGCCGGGCAAAAAAGGACCAAAATTGCCCGTAGAACTTGGGTCTGTAGAAGCCGAAATCACGCCCAAAGTACGTCCATGAAAATTGCCTTCTACTGCGACAATAATTGCTTGATTTCCGCCAATTCCTTTTTTCTCATAGCCCCATTTACGGGCAAGTTTGAGGGCAGTTTCGTTTGCTTCCGCACCCGAATTCATCATCAATACCTTGTCATAGCCAAAATATTCGGTAATATATTTTTCTGCCGCGCCTAAACGATTGTTGTAAAAAGCACGCGAGGTAAGCGTCAAAATTTGGGCTTGCTCTATCAAAGCCTTGATGATTTTGGGGTGGCAATGTCCTTGATTTACAGCACTATACGCAGAAAGAAAATCGAAATATTGCTTTCCTTCTGGACTGTATAAATAAACGCCTTCTCCTCTTGCCAACACCACAGGCAGGGGATGATAATTGTGCGCGCCGTAGCGGTCTTCTAAGTCGATAGCCTCCGCAGAGGCGTTGAAGGTTGTGGTAAGTGTCATAAATGTAATGGCTTATTTTTTGTACAAAGATACAAACAAAAGCCGAAATTATCCTAATATTTAATCGTTAGGCGGTTTTTTAAATCACCCCAAAAACGGCTTTAAGCATAGGGCGGTTTAAAAAACCGTCCAACTATTTCCGCTTGCTTGGAATCCGATAGGTAAGCCCGATTCTTGGCACAAAGCTGCCGTATCGAATAGGAGGGGTAGCAGCAAAATAAGAGACTTTATAGGTATTATATCCTGCATAAAGCTCTGCAAACCAATTATTTCTGATTTTGATTTGCGCACCGATTCCTGCAACGAAGGCAAGCCGATTCACGACTATTCCATTATTTACAGGGCTTTCTTGGGTTTTTAAGCCTACTTCTACAAATAGGGGGCGATAAGGCAGTTTTTTTGTTAGGGCAAAATAATAACGAGCCTGTAAACCTGCGTCAAATCTTGTAGAAGTTTTTATCGGCTTTTGGGGTTGTGTAGATGTGAGAGACGAAGTGTTATAAACCGTTCCGCTAATACTCAATCCTCTGAGCAAAAAATACTCATAACTTGCGCTGCTCTGCAAATTGGCGAAAAAAATGAGATAACCTGTCCCACCCCCAAAGTAGCCTTTTACAGATAGGGCTTGCGCCCCTTTTGTAGTATATGCGTCCTCAATAGGGCTATTTTGTGCATACAAAAAACGACTTAGGCTTACAAATAGCAAAAAAAATAAGTTTTTCATCTGTTAAATAGTTGAATTTGTGGTTTAAATTTAATAAAAATGGCTTTACTAATTGTTATATAAGAAACTAAAAATGCGAAATAGGTTGCACCCACTAAGTAGTTGTTCAGAAATAAGTAACAAACCACGCCGTTGTCTGTGTCCTCACAGACAACGGTAAAATAAAGGGTAAAGCCCTTTCAAAACGAATGCTTTTCGCCATTTAGCGTCCCGTTGTCAGTGGGGACACTGACAACGGCAGCACTTGAACGATTGTTAGTTATTTAGGACTTACTACTTACAATGCTTTCCCTGCATAAAACTCCAAAATCTTCTGTTTCCACACAAAATCATATTTTGCCCGTACAAGGTCGTTATTTGCTTTGTTAAGATTGTTTTTGGCTACACTAAAATCGGTTTGATTGCCAATTCCTGCCGCAATTTGCTTCTGGATACTTTCGATATTTTTGGCGTTCACAGCTATCTGTTTTTCTACAGCTTGATAATTATTGTAGGAAGTTTTGAGGTCAAGATAGGCACGTTCTATGTTTTGGCGCAAGGTTTGGCGTTGAATAGCAGAATTAACTTGGGCTTGTTTCATCGAAATTTCGGCAAGCTGCATATTCGTTTGCGGCTGCCCTCTGCTATAAATCGGGACATTCAAACTCAGTCCCAAACCTGTGCCAAAATTGCGGGGGATTTGCGCCCAAAAAGGCGTTTTTTCAAAAATAGGCTGCTGTGTGCCAAATTCTACTGTTTGTCCATTGAAATATACTTGTTGTATAACCAATTGTGTCTCACCTGATGGACGAAAAGCCGAACTCGAAAGGCGTGTATTGACTTGAGCAAACGCTGAAAGAGAAGGTTTTTTTGCCCCTTCTGCAATGCTGCTGCTAATCAATGCGCTACGAATCCGCAAGTCGGAGGCTTTTATAACAGGCTGTGTACCTTCTGCTATATGATAAATTTCTGCTAAGTTATAAGTAGTTAATTCAGGAATAAAGTTGAGTAAATCGGGTTTTACAATTGCTAACTTTGTATCATTTGTTAAATTCATGGCTTGTCTCAACCCCAACATAGCCGACAAAATCTGGTTTTCTGCCGAAACAATCGCCGTTTCTTCGGCTGCTTGCTGCGATTCTAAGACATAACGGGTGATTTCTGCCACCGTTCCTGCTGAAATTAATTTGTCTTGACGGGCAAGTTGTTCTTTTGTAGAAGAAATTTGGGTGTTGGCATTTTGCAGTAATTCCGTAGCTACCAAGACCTGCAAATACGCCTGTGCAACGTTCAAAGCGATATTATTTTTTATTTGCGCCATATCTGCCTGTGATGCCTCGATATTTACCTCATTTTGGCGAATTGTATTGCGCAAAATTCCGCCCGAATAGATATTCAAGCCGCCGCTTACGCTAAAACTCCCTGTCGTCAGCCCTTGCGTAACGACCTGATTATTGGTAGGATTGACGGAAAAACCATAATTGTAACTCAATGAAGACGAGCCACTTGCTGTAGGCATCAGATTGCGTTGTGATTGCTCATATTGCAAGGTACTTTGTGCGATATTCCATTGAGATTGAGCGACTTGCAAGTTTTCTTGCTGGGCATATTCTATGCAGTGTTTCAAGTCCCAAACTTCAGCGTTTTGGGCAAAAAGGGAGCTTGTAAGCAGAAAATATGCGAGAATTATAAGTTGATTTTTTTTCATGAAAATGTGTGATGTGTGAAGGAAATAAGTAGGTTTTTGGGGGAAAATGTTACATGTGTGGGAGGCTAAGGGGAGTTTATGTATGGAAAAAGAATAGCCTCATCCACAATAACCCACCCGTTTTTGTCTTGAAACCCACCCGTTTTTGTCTTGCGACAAAAACAGCCCTCCCAAGAGGGCAATATGTCGAGCCTTACGGCTTGACATATTGCCCTCTTGGGAGGGCTGTTTTTG
>JAYUZN010000955.1:0-9243 GCA_043751755.1 Bacteroidota bacterium
AATTTCGGGCAGAAGGCTTGATGTCAAGGCTTTTATGGGAGGCTATTTTGCTGGGAAAAAATAATAATTGCCTTCTTTTTGACTTTGAAGGCTCCATGATAGCAGGAATTGAAACTTTTTTCCGTAAATTCGGGGCGTTTCCTGTCCCATATCTCCAAATCGTTCACAATCAATTACCATTTTATATACGATGGATATCCGCATTCAAGTTCTAACAAAACAAAATTCCTACCTTTCGCAAATCATGTACGAGATTCGCGACAAAGATTTGCAAACTGACCGCCGCCGTTTTCGCCAAAATTTGGAGAGAATTGGCAATCTGTTAGCTTATGAAATCAGCAAGGAGTTGGGCTATATTTCGCAAGAAATCCCTACACAACTTGGCATAGCCGAAGTCAAAGTATTGGAAGAACAGCCCCTTTTGGTGTCTATTTTGCGGGCGGGCATTCCCCTTCACAATGGCTTTTTGAACCTATTTGACAAGGCGGATAATGGCTTTGTTTCTGCCTATCGCCACCATACACAAGGCAATGAGTTTACGATTAAAATGGATTATATGGCTGTGCCGTCTATCGAAGGCAGAGACGTTATTTTGATAGACCCTATGATTGCTTCGGGCAGTAGTATTGTGTTGTGTTACAAGGCTTTGCGAGAATTAGGCAACCCTAAAAGTCTCTATATTGCAGGCGTAATTGGCGCAGAAGAAGGCTTAAATCATGTATTGAGTCATATTCCACAGGCAAAAATTTACCTTGCAGATGTGGATTTTGAACTTACTGCTCGGTCTTATATTGTGCCGGGTTTGGGAGATGCAGGGGACTTGGCTTTTGGGGAAAAATAGGGCTTGTATTTCACGCAGATTTTCGCAGATGAAAGCAGATGCCGCAGATGCCGCAGATAAGAAACACCAAAAGAATAAAATCATAATTTACCACTAAGGCACGAAGGAAACTAAGAAAGAAAAAGTGTAGCTTAGATTTCTTCTTTTACCATATAGCTTCGTGTTTCTTCGTGCCTTAGTGGTAAGAAAAATGGCAAGTTATTTAATTTTTGTTCCTAAAAAGGTTTCATTTCTTATTTTTCAACTTTCAACTTTCAACTTTTTTTCATGGAATATTTTGAAGTAGAGGGCGGGCATCGCCTAAGTGGGGAAATTACCCCACAAGGTGCCAAAAACGAAGCCTTACAAATCTTGTGTACCGTTTTGTTAAGTGCTGAACCTGTGGTGATTAGCAATATCCCCAATATTGTAGATGTCCATCGGCAGATAGATTTGCTGCGGTCTTTGGGCGTAAAAGTAACCCAAAATGCGGCGGATACTTACACTTTTCAAGCAGATGAGATAGACATAGACTATATTCGTTCTGAAAATTTTTTGATAAAAACAGGCAAATTGCGGGGTTCCATTATGCTGGTAGGTCCTTTGTTGGCACGTTTTGGAGAGGCATACATTGCCAAACCGGGTGGCGACAAAATTGGCAGAAGGCGATTAGACACGCATTTTTGGGGCTTGCAACAGTTGGGCGGCATCTTTGAATATCATAGCGAAACCCACGTTTTTCATATAAAAAGAACCAAAAGGCTGCAAGGAAAATACATGCTCTTGGACGAGCCTTCGGTTACAGGAACAGCAAATATTGTCATGGCTGCTGTGTTGGCAGAAGGCACTACTACGATATATAATGCCGCTTGTGAGCCGTATTTGCAGCAACTTTGCAACATGCTTAACCGCATGGGGGCGAAAATCACAGGCATTGGCAGCAATAAATTGATGATAGACGGCGTGGCGGAATTGGGTGGCACTTCGCACAGAATGTTGGCAGATATGATAGAAGTCGGCAGTTTCATTGGGTTGGCGGCTATGACGCAAAGTGCTATCACCATCAAAAACGCAGATGTAGCATATTTGGGCATTATTCCCGAAATGTTTCGCCGTATGGGGGTCAAAATGGACATTATTGGCAATGATATTGTCGTGCATCAGCAAGATGTCTGCGAAATTGAGACCTTTATGGACGGCGGAATCATGACGATTTCTGACCATCCTTGGCCCGGATTTACGCCTGATTTGTTGAGTATAATGCTTGTTTTGGCTACGCAATGCAAAGGCTCTGTCCTTATTCACCAAAAAATGTTTGAAAGTCGCCTCTTTTTTGTGGATAAATTGATAGATATGGGGGCGCAAATTATTCTCTGCGACCCGCATCGTGCGACGGTCATTGGCTTAGACCGCAAACATTCGCTCAAAGGCATTTCTATGGTAAGTCCAGATATTCGTGCAGGAGTAGCATTGTTATTTGCAGCACTTACGGCAAAAGGCAAGTCCAAAATCCACAATATTGAGCAGATTGATAGGGGCTATCAAGACATCGAAACGCGGTTGCGGGCTTTGGGGGCGAAGATTACAAGGGTAAAAGAAGCATAGCCTTGTTTATATTAGGGTGGCGCACTTTTAAAAAGTGCGCCACCCACTACATACAGATATTTTATTTTTCGTAAAATGAGAAAATTTACCCCGTTTGCAGCATAATCCATTTTTATCTGTTTTTATTTTGCTGCGGTAGCCCTATTCATTTTACCTTTTCAATCGCTGCAAGTGGCTGAATAGTCTTACCTGCTTTGCTCGCATCTGCCGATTCTAAACCCGTCTCTTTCAGCACTTTGTAAGCATCTGCTGTGGTAAGAGATGGATTCAAACTGCGCAAAATTCCGACAAGCCCAGCCACAATTGGTGTTGCCATCGAAGTGCCATTCATCTGCACATATTGCCCATTTGGAACAGAAGAAAGGATATTTACCCCTGGCGCAGCGATTGGCATTTTGAGCGAAGTATTTGTGTTAGAAAAATAAGCTTTGTTAAAATTCTCATCTACCGCAGCTACACAAATAACGCCCTCAATATTGGCAGGCGAATAAGATTTGGCATCAGAACTGCTATTTCCGGCGGCAACTACCAAAATTGCGCCCTTTTTTTGCGCATATTTCACAGCATCTTTCATCACTTTAGGTGCGCCAAAAGGAGCAGGTCCCCCCAGCGACATAGATATAACATCAGAACCTGCATCAGCCGCATCTATAATGGCTTGCGAAATCATTTCGTAAGAGCCGCTCCCATCTTCTGAAAGTGCCTGAAAACCACGCACTTCTATAAATTTTCCGTCCCAATTCAAAGAGCCTATGCCTACCTTGTTGTTCGTGGCAGCCCCTACAAGCCCTGCACAATGCGTACCATGCCCATGCCCGTCTTTATTGGCAGGGCTATCCGCAAATACAGGCTGCAAATCTTCATGTAGCCCATCTACGCCTGTGTCGAGAATCGCAACTTTTGCCTTGCGTTTGGGCGAAAGGGCAGAAAGCGTTTCATACACCTTGTCATAGCCCAATTTTTCGGCATACCATTGATTTTTCAAAAAAGGGTCATTTGCCTTAAAAGGAGTGGTATTTTCGGTAGAAAAAATATCCGATTTGGGGTCATCTAAGGTGAAAACTTTGTTAGCTTCCACATTATCAATGTTTTCTATATCTGCTTTGAGTTCATTTGCCAAAGGCGTATAGTAAGACGAATCTACGTAAAGCAGGTAATATTGCGCCAAATCCTCGTCCGCAGAAAGGGCTATTGTAGGAAATGCTTTTTCATATTGTACTTTATATTTCTCCAAAATATACTCAACTTCGGAAATATTGTCGTCCGCCCCCAATTCCATCAAAGCCTGAACGGTAGCAGCATTGTTTTTGGGGCTATTGAGTTCGCAGACCGTAGTCCATGCTTTGGAAATGAGGAAAATGCCGCAAGAAAGCAGCAAGGCTAACACAGCAGGAACCCAAAAAACTTTGGGGTGTTCGTATTTTTTGAAGGACAAATAACCCGCATCTATCATCATGCCTATGCCAAAATTCATGAGGGCTAAGGTGAGTTGGTCGAGGAATTTTCCGCCAAAAGAAACCAAATCTGGAACTTCTTTATAAAAGGGCAAAAACACGTGGAAGCCAATGGCAATCAGCATCATTATCATGGCAGGAAAAGGGCGAAAATTTTTGCCTTTTTCTCTGTTTACCATGCCTTTGCCCCACATCAAAAAGGCTACGACCACTAAGGCGGGTCCGAGAATATGGATAAATTTGAGTTCCATGATTTTTTTTGTGTTTCACGCAGATGAACGCAGATAAAAGCAGATGTCGCAGATATTTGGAGATAAGTACGTATAATATAGGGCAAAGTTACAAGGAGATAGTTCTATTTTTAACATAAATGCGTACTTTTGCCTTCTTTTCACATAAAAAATAAACTTATGCTCCTAAAATATATCGGATTTGCCCTGTTTTCTGCGGCAATTAATTATGGGATATTTCGCCTTTGTTATGACCATCAGGTATTTGAGGGGCTGTGGGAAGGCTCATTTCTCTTACCAATTATACAAAAAATAATGGCGGCTTTTTCCATAAACGTTATAGATATAGGGGATACGCTCTCTTTTTGGAGTGCTTATGCCTTAGGGCTATTTGTAGGTTTTGTTATAAAATATGTATTAGACAAAAAATATGTGTTCAATGACGGCTACGAAAACCACAAGGCAGAAACCAAAAAGGCAGGGCTGTACGCATTTATGTCGATATTATGTACCATTATTTCGGTAGGCGTTACAGGTTCGTTCAAAATCTTGTTAGGCGTGCAACTTGCCAAGCGAGTAGGCTGGTTTCTGGGGCTTTTATTGGGTTATACAGCTAAGTTTTTCTTAGATAAGAAGTATGTTTTTAAGGTTTGATAATTCTGTTCCAACAAAAATAGCAAGCGTATTTTCGGAGCATTTCAACTTATTCCCAAAAAATATCCTTCAAAGGCTATTTTCTACATAAAAAATGAATTTACTATAAAATACTCATAATCAAATATTTAAGTTAATTTTAAGCTAATTTTAATCCCTAAATGTCAGAAAAAGTAAATTATAACTTGTTTTTGTAAAAATATATTCCCTAAATTTGGGGCGTGGCTTAGAGAAAACAAGTCATTTCATTGATTGAACGCATTTTACCTAAAATAATGAGCGTTTTCAATTTTCATTAACAACAGGATTTACGCAAAAGTTGTTTTTATAGCCACGAATTGCACGAATTAACACGAATTCTGGACGTTAATTAGTGAAAATTAGTGTAATTCGTAGCAAAATGCGTAAGTCCTAAACAAATATCTATTATGGCACAACAGCGTTTTTATTATGATGAAGAGACATGTACCTATAAAGAGGCGGTAATTACCCCCAAAATTGTGGCGAAAAAGGTGTTAGTGATAGCAGGGGCAGGGATTGTATGTGGAGCCTTGTTTTTTGCAGGCTTTTATTCTTTTTTAGACGATATAAAACAGAAAAGACTCAAAGACGAAAATAAACATCTTGTAACGCAGATTGAAAAGTTTAGTACGCAACTGCAAACCTTAGAAGCCTCCGTAGAAGATGTTCATAATCGGGATAATACGTTTTATCGCAGTATTCTCAATACAAATCCGATAGACAATGGCGTGTGGAATGGCGGTACAGGGGGAGCAGTAACGCCGATTCTTGCCATGCAACCTACGGCTCTGCGCGATGCAGAAGCAAAATTGAACAATCTTACCTATAAAATCGAATTACAAAACCGCAGTTTTGAGCATCTTTCCAAATTACTCAAAGAAAATCAAGCAAAATTGAAGGGCATTCCTGCGGTAAAACCTGTTCCCGGCGTTGTTATATCTGGTTTTGGGGTTCGGATTCACCCCATTTTGCACATTCGCAAAGAACATACAGGACTTGATTTTACTGCGCCGATTGGCACGCCTGTTATGGCTACGGCAGATGGTGTAATCGTTACCGCCGCATCTGGCAATGGCTACGGCAATCAAATCGAAATCGACCATGGATACGGATTTACCACCAAATTTGCCCACCTTTCCGAATTTAAAGTGAACGTAGGTGATGTGGTAAAAAGAGGGGATATTGTAGCCCTTACGGGCAATACAGGGCTTTCTTCAGGTCCGCATTTACACTACGAAATCATCAAAAATGGCGAAAAAATTGACCCTGTAGATTATTTCTATCAAGACCTTTCGCCCCAAGAATACGAACAATTCCGCAAAGAAGCTGCTGCAGCTTCACAAACGATGGACTAATATTAGGAACAAAAATTAAGTAACTTGCCATTTTTCACCACTAAGGCACGAAGAAACACGAAGCAATAGGGTAAAAGAAGACATCTAAGTCGCACTTTTTCTTTCTTAGTTTCCTTCGTGCCTTAGTGGTAAAGTATGATTTTATTCTTTTCGTGTTCCTTAAGGTTTTTTATAAAAAAAACAGGCATAGAATTTTTCTGTGGCTGTTTTTTTTATACCTTTGTTTTTCCAAAAAGAAAGAAATACAATTCACACACCTTGCGGAGGGCTAACATTCACCCTCTCTATACACATTCGCATGTCCGAAGACCGTCTTTATCTCATCGCCCTCTCCATGTCCAAAGGCTTGGGCCCCGTTCTTATCCGCAATTTAGTTGCGTTTTGTGGAAGTGTGAAAAAGGTCTTGGAAACGCCGAGAGGTAAGTTGGGAAAGGTGCCTGGCATTGGCGAAAAAACAATAGATGCGATTCTCAAAGCGCGGACTTTACTGCCTTTTGCCGAACAAGAAATCAAACGTTCCGAAAAATATAACGTAGAATTGCTATGTTATTTGGATAAAGCCTACCCTCAACATTTGAAATTTATTCATGATGCCCCCATTATTTTATACAAAAAAGGAAACATAGACTTCAATGCGCAACCTTCTATAGCTCTTGTCGGCACAAGAACGCCTACAGAATATGGCAAAAAAATGACAGCCTTATTTGCCGATTTCTTTGCCAAACAAGGCGTAAATATAGTAAGTGGCTTGGCGTATGGCATAGATATGACAGCACATAAGACCGTTTTGGCAGAAAATGGCATAACAACTGCTGTGCTTGCGCATGGCTTAGACACGATTTATCCGCCCACACATCAAGAAAAAGCCGTAGAAATGTTGGAAAAAGGAGGCTGGCTCTCCGAATATGCGTTTGGAACAAAGCCCGATACTGCCCATTTTCCTGCCCGCAATCGCATTGTTTCGGGCATGTCGAAGGCGATAATTGTGATAGAAGCGGCAGAAAAAGGCGGCGCACTCATTACGGCAAGAAGTGGCTTTGAGCAAAACAGGGAAGTCTATGCCTTGCCAGGCAATGTGGGAAATCTTTTTTCGGAAGGCTGCAATAAACTCATTCGTGAAAATATCGCCAAATTGGTTACGCACCCACAAGAAGTGTTGGAAGACCTTGAAATTCAATGGCTTGAGTATAAAGCAAAAGTGAGTGAGTCGCCTGATGCTATCATGCCTTTTCCCAATATCCCGCTTTCTGCCGATGAAACGTTGGTACTCAATCTCCTCCGAAATTCGGAATTACAAATAGATAACATTGCCATTCAAGCAGGCTTGCCAATAGCTACTATCAATTCTTTGCTGCTGATGATGGAATTTAAAGGGCTTGTAGCGGTGATGCCAGGGAAAAAGTATAGGCTGCAGTGAGCAAGAAATCGTAATTAAGTGGGTGGCGCACTTTCTAAAAATGCGCCACCCTACAAACCAAATTACTGTTTTGCCATAGCAGCAAAACAATTGTAAGCTGTACCACCAACTGTTAAAACATAAGTAACATTTAAGGTAAGCCCATCTCCGCTAAGATTGCAAGAACCCGATAATCCTGTTACACCTGAGCAGGTTGTGGTATAATTAGTTAAATTTGCGCCATTGATGGTAGCTGTAACTACCAAAGGGTCTGTGACACACTGAGTCCGCCCAAAGTTAGTAATACGTACCTTCATAAGGTCTCCTGTTACTGGAGTTATCGAAATCGTATAAGGATTGGTATCAACTGCTGGGTTGCAAACCTCAAAAGATGTCCATGCCCCAATAAATTTGGCATTTGACAGAGAATCACATTTTCCGGCTACGTTTACTTCGTATCCAGTTATACATTCGCACGCGCCATTTGCCTGATTACATGCGCCATGTGTTCCGCAATCTACATTGTAGCAAAGGTCAGCAACGGTACATTTGCCTGTAGCATCTTTTGTCCAACCTGCGTCGCAGAGGCAGGAGCCGTCCGAAGCGACACAGTTGCCATGCCCGCAATTTTTGTTGTAACAAGCATCTTGAACGGTGCATTTGCCTGAAGCGTCTTTGAACCAACCTGAGTTACAGGTGCAAGAGCCGTCCGCTTCGTTGCAAGTGCCATTTGCGCACTCTACGCCTTTGCAGGGCTTTTTGCAGCCCCCTACAAATAGCAAAGTGAAAGCAAATAGCATCAAAAAGGCATGAAAATAAGTTGTTTTCATCATAAAAAAATTAAAATGTTTGATGTGGTAAATTAGCTCGGCAAATATAAAGAAAAAAAGATTATAAAGCCTTATTTTTGTTGTATCCAAAAATAAATCCACTCTATTTGTATGGCTACAAAAGCCAATAATAAGCTCAATACGATTGCTTTTCGTCCAACAGGAATATTTTTGTTGAGCTTCTCTTTATTTTCTAACAAAACACCTGCACCTATTGCGATAAGGGGAAAAATAGCAAAATGATAGGTAGGATGCGAAAAACTGAAAAAATACGGGAGAGAAAGGAGGAGAATCGAAAAGGAAAAATGAAAAATGAAAAATGGAGAGTTGAAAGTTGAGAGTTGAGAGTGGAAAGTTGAAAGTTGAGAGTGGAAAGTGGAAAGTTGAGAGATGCAGGGCTTGCAGAACTGTTCACTGCTCACTGCTAACTGATAACTGATATTATCTGCGTTATCTGCTTTCATCTGCGAACATCTGCGTGCCAAAAAAGACAGCAGAAACAAGCCCATAAAAAGCATATAACAAACAGCATCTATGCCAATGGCAGCGTAGGCAACATATTTATGATGCCTTTCTGCCAACATAGCCCCCGTAAACGTGTCAAATGCAAAGAAGCACCTTACACGATTGAGGCTGCGCAGGACAAAATCAAAGGGCTTTTCTGCAATATAATGAAGGGCTAAGGATTGAAAGTTTTTGCCGATTTGTCCTGCGGGAAAAGTAAGCAAAGAATCCGCTTCCCGTTTCAGCACACTCCCATTTTCCCAAGTATGCGTAGCCCACCACCAAGTTGCGTATTTCGGCGTTTCGGGGTGATTGCCCATATAGAGATTGTAAGCATTTGATTCTGAAATGAATATAAAAGTATCTGTTTTTTT
>JAYUZN010000956.1:0-4366 GCA_043751755.1 Bacteroidota bacterium
CGCCTTCGCTGCGCCCAATCCAATTTGCCTGCGCCAATTTGATAGATTCGGGAAAATCTACCGCTTGCAAACCTGCCAAAAGTCGCTCACAATAGGCAGTAATTCGCAGCGTCCATTGTGGCATTTTGCGCCTTTCTACGGGATGTCCGCCCCGCTCCGATTTGCCCTCTTTTACCTCATCATTTGCCAAAACGGTTCCCAAAGCAGGACACCAATTTACATAGCCAAAAGACTGAAAAGCAAGCCTATAGTTCATCAAAATGTCATGTTTTTCTTTGTCAGAAAAAGCCTGCCATTGTGCCGCAGAAAAGGTTTCTTTTTGCGTAGAAGCCGCATTTATTTTTGTATTTCCCTCCAAAACAAAGACCTCCTCCAACGCCGAAATCGGGCGCGCTTGCTGCGAATCGTTGCAATAATAATGCTTGAATAATTGCAGGAAAATCCATTGCGTCCACTTGTAATAGGAGGCATCAGAGGTGCGTAACTCACATTCTGGGTCGTAGCAGAAGCCCAAACGCTCCATTTGCTGCCAATAGCGTTCTGTATTTTCCTTTGTGGTGAGGACAGGATGTACCCCTTTTTGTATGGCATACTGCTCGGCGGGCAAACCAAAGGCATCAAAACCCATAGGATGCAGCACGTTATAGCCCTTTGCACGTTTGTAGCGGGCAGTGATGTCGGTAGCAATGTAGCCCAAAGGGTGTCCTACATGCAAGCCTGAGCCAGAAGGATAGGGGAACATGTCTAAGACGTAGTATTTTGGCTTGTCGGAAGGCTGTTTTTCTACGACAAATGTCTTGTTTTCCTTCCAATATTGTCGCCATTTCGCTTCTATTTCGCGGTGATTGTAGATTGCCATGTATGAGAAATTCGGTTATTCTTGCGCAAGTAAAATAGCGTTAAATTCAGCTATTTTCAACAAATTTATTTTAGGGTAGTCTCGGAATACCCTCTATCATCCCAGATTTTATCTGCCTTTTTTCTTGCTTTTTCGAGCAAAAACTTAGCAATTACAATTTTTAATTCCGTTAAATGCTCATCTTCTAACCCAGAAGCATAGAGTTTTAGCAACTCCATCTGGAGATTCGATAATGGCGGATTGATGTTGTATGTTAGCATATTGATAACTATTTTTGACAAAGTTAGCCTTTTTAGCAGAATTTATTTCTAAACAGGGCTTAGGTATTTTGCCGCGAACGAACAGCCCTAATTAGTGTTAATCTGTGGCTATAAAAACATCTTTTGCGTAAGCCCTAAATAACAAAATGCCATTTGCTTTCAAGGTAGCAGGCAGCAAATTTTCTATATTTTCTATTTGTCCCTGCTGCAACACTTTTACATAGCCTATATCTACCTTCTGAAGAAAGGTAAAATATTGGCTGATTTCTGCAACTCTACGATGAAACTCAAGCAAAACTTCCTGCATAACCCCTCATTTTTAAAATAAATTATGAATAAGCGCAAATGCTTCTATCCGATTTTTCTCGCTTGTAGGCTGAGACAAAATAACGATAGGAATAAATCGATTGCGAAATTTCCGTTGTCGCATAATGCTCAAATCTTCAAATCGAAAGCCATTCAAGTCTGTGAGTATCTCTAAATCAATGAGTTCTAATTGATTGGAGAGAAAGGCAATAAGGCTTTCGATTCGTTGCGCACCGTCAATTAACTCCCATTTGTTGTTTCCGCTATTCGTTACAAATACAAAAGGAATGGGTAAGCCCAATATGACAGATTCTATAAATTTGGCTTGCTTATAGATATCCCATTTAGAAAGCAGTTGATTATCAGGGATATACAAGCTATCCCTTCTTTTTTCGATAAGCAAATCTATAGGAAAGTGGCTAATGTCATAAGCGATTCCTTGCTGATGCTCATATATTTGTTTTTCAGCAACTTCTATTTTTTCTTTCGTTATCATACTACTTTAAACTTGAATGTGGGGACAAATATAGCCCAAAATAGGCAATAAAAAAAGGAAGCATCTTTCGATGCCCCCTTTTTTCACAAAAAAACAAAAACCAATTTATCTTGTAACGGTAATTGTACCCGTTCTGTCTTCTTTTACGCCGTCAAAAGTCGTGGCTTTGACCACATATACATACACGCCTTCGGGAATGACTTTGCCGTTTTTGTCTTTGCCGTCCCATTGAAAAGATGGGTCAGAAGACTCGTACACTAAACCACCCCAACGGCTATATACGCCGATATAGAAATTAGAAATATTGTAATTTCCGATAAAGAACTTATCATTTGTGCCGTCATCATTGGGCGAGAAGGCGGTAGGAACGCTAATCGTAACCACACGTCTTACCTCAACATTGCCATTTAGTTTGAAAATACAGCCATTTTCATCTCTTGCTGTGAGCAATACCAAATATCTGCCCGGCGTTTTGTACTCATGGATAGGCGTAGGCGACTCCGAAGTCGTTTCGTCTGCAAAGTTCCAATTCCAGCTTACCAAAGGAATCGTGCTTTGTGTGCCAAAAGTGATAGGCAGAGAAGGCATTTCTACTAAAGTATTGCTAATGAGCATCTGCACCTCTTCGGGCAGGTGAACGGTTCCTGTTATCGGATAAAATGGACTCTTGCAACCTGCTGTTGTCGTAAGCTGCACATAATAGGTCTGAGACGTAGAAAGTTCTGGACTAATATAGGAATTGCCAGTATAGAACGGCTCTGCGCCATTTGGCATTGTGTACCAATGTACTAAGTCATTATTGGCAGGGTCAAGTGCAAGTACAGCCTTGTCGCCTACACACACCGTATCGGGGTGAATAGCAGGCATTTCGGGCAATGCATTCACTGCCACCTGTTTGCGAATCATATTTACGCAGCCCGAATCTGACACAGCCGTCAAGGTTACGAAATGTGTACCAGAAGTATTATATAGAACTTTCGGATTTTTTACGCCAGAAGTAAACGAAGGCGTTTCTTCAAACATCCAAGTATAGCCATTTGTCTCATCTACGCCTCCTATGCTAATTGTCGTAGTATTGATGAAAGACATGGTATCTCCCAAACAAGGCACAGTATTCGTAAAGTCCGGTTTTGCAATCGCATTGATAGCAATATTTCTCACCAAAGTATCTTTACAGCCTTCTGTTGTGCTTACTAACAAGGTAACTGTGTAAGTTCCTGCACCTTGTGCTTGATAGTCAAACACAGGATTTGGCGCATTAGAAGCTACATTTCCTACCCCAAAGTTCCAGAACCAAGCCGTAACGGGGGTTGCCGCTCCTACCGTAGAGATGTCGGCAAAGTGCGCCACTTGATTTTCGCATCTATCCGTAAGGGCAAAATCAGCCACAGGTTGCGGATACACCAAGACAGGCAAAGTAACTGTATCTTTGCAACCATGATTCGTGGTTACAATTTGGGTTACATTGTAAATGCCGGGCGCAGTATAGGAATGTAAAGGATTGTAGCCTGAAGCAATATTGCTTGTGCCGCTTGCGGGGTCAGCAAAGTTCCAATCAGGATTGAGGATATAGTCCAAATTTCCTTCTACCGTAGCAGTCGAAGTAAATGGCATTGCATCTACTTTACAGACTGCTTTTGTGGTGAAATCTGCATCAGGTTTGGGATAAATAATAACCGTTTTGGTATAAGAATCCGTACAACCATTGTTAGAAACCGCAGAAAGCGTTACATTAAACTGCCCATACGAAGCATAAGTATGGGTTATATTTTGCGTAGCACCTTGCGAAGCATCTCCAAAATCCCAGTTATAGTTCGTTATTGCGCCGCCATTTGCAATGCTTGTCAAGTTCGTAAAGCTCGCAGCCGTTCCTTCGCAGACATCTGCAAAGGTGAAATTGACTATTGGCACAGCCGTTACCGTTATCGGAGCCGTAAAAGTGTGAATACAGCCATTGTCCGAAGTTACGGCAAGGGTTACATTGTAGTTGCCTGATTGCGAATATATATGGTTGGGAGAAGGTATGTTAGAAACGTTTTCTACAGAAGTAGGGTCTCCAAAATTCCACAACCAAGAGATTATATTTCCCGCAGAAAGTACAGACAAATCCGTAAATACGGTAGGTGTGCCTGCACAAGCCGTAGTAGCCGTAAAGTTTGCCGTAGGATTTGCATAAGCCAATACGGTCGCAAAAATCGTATCACCTGGGCAGCCGCCACTGCTCGGAATCATATATACAGAAGTATCGGCTTGTATATTTGCCAAAGTGATAGACGGATTTGCAATGCCATTGTTCCAGACATAATTGGAGCCGCCACTTGCCGTAAGCGTGGTACTTGTACCTGTACAAACCCCAAATACGCCAGAGATTTGCCCAATCGGTCCGTAGGTTACATTTACCGTTTCAAAAGAAGGCACACTTGAACAGCCATCTACAAAACTCAC
>JAYUZN010000957.1:0-15294 GCA_043751755.1 Bacteroidota bacterium
TATGAAGCGGCATTTCGGCAGGGAGAGGACGCACAAGACAATGGATTCGCAGGGATTCCCATTCATTTCGATATAGATTCGCGCAAATATATCTATACAGACGAAGGCGGATTGAGTAGCAATCGTATGTTGTTGCAAATTCATAAGATTTCTACGCAAGAAGAGATGAGCATTTTTTTTCAATTAGAACCTAAGTGTCTCGGTATTTGTATGATAGATTTTCGCAGAATCCCTTTTCAATCAGGCACATACCAAATAGAAGCAAACGACATAACGTATAATCCCATCATGGTAAATCCTGCGAATACATGGGAGGATAAGCGCGTTCACAGCTCTGCAAGTCTTGCGTCTATCTCCGAAAATGATGCTGCTCCCAAAAGCATTACCGAAATTCCCTACTATGCCAATCCTGCGAGCAATACGCCGCCGCCGCTCATTGCACAAACCGAAACAGTCGCTATCTCGCAACCTGTTATGCGGAAGTCTGCCCATAATTTACCTGCTGCTTCTCAAAAGATAGAATTAGCGACAAGCCTGAAAGGAGAGGCTTCTTTTCTGATAAAATGTAGTACACCCAATCGCCTCGAAAAGCCGATGGCGACCATTTTTGAATTTAATACGGATTATAATCAAGTCATTATAGAGTTTATGGATATACCGCATGAAGGCGCAAGTGTTTCGCCTTTGTCCAAAGAGATATTGATTCCAAATATTCCGCACAAAACTTATAATCTTATTATATTATATAACAATATACGAAGTGTGGGAAAACTGATATATACAGGCAATAGCCTCGAAATACAAGTAGAAAACAGTGAGAATGTGGTAGTTACGAATGGAAGTAGTCATCAATAATCATGAAAAAAACATTTTTTTATTGCCTCATACTCTCACATTTATCTGCTTGTTTTCAAACGCGCAATGTAGAGCCGCCCGACAGTTTGGGTTCGGATTGGGTAAGCCCTACGAATTATGAACAGTTGCTGCAAAACTTCAAAAAAGCGGTTCAAAATGGCAATGAGCAGAATTATATTCGCTGTTTGAGCAGTGCAAATTATCATTTTTCCCCGACTGCTGCGGCTTATAATGGCAACGAAAGTGTTTGGCAAAATTGGCTTACGGAAAATGAAAAGGTCTATTTGCTCAATATTCGCTCGGCGGTGGCAAGTATTGGCAATGGCTTGGAAATGAGCGTAGTAGATGTTCAAACGTCTTCGCCCGATTCGGTAAAATATATCGCAGATTATACCTTGACCTTGCCTTTCAAGGATTCTACGGTTTGTAAAGTATATAAAGGGCAGATGATTTTGACGCTGAAATTGAATGCCTCAAATGAGTGGGAAATGCAGCGTTGGACTGATGTGGAAACGCATAGAGATTCGGCGTGGAGCAATTTGAAGTTGCGGTTTAAGCAATAGTTTTTGATAAGTTTAGATTTTTTTGTATATTTGCCCGATAAAGCAACTCATTTATGAACACATCAGAAATAAAAATTCAGCTATTTAGGGAAATAGACAACTTGGCGGAGGATTCTTTGTTAGAATTGCGAGGGCTTGTATTGTCATTTATTTCCCATAAACAAATCGTAAAACCTAAAAGAAAACGCATTTTTGGAAGCATGAAAGGGGCAGTGAAATATATGTCCCCAGATTTTAATGAGCCTTTGAGTGAATTTAATGACTATATGTAAGATGAAATACTTGATAGATACGCAAATTTTAATTTGGCATTATGAAGGGAATCGTTTGATGCCTTCAAAATACATTCCTATCATAGAAAATGAAATGAACACACTTTATATAAGTGTAGCCTCTTTTTGGGAAATGGCAATTAAAATTCTCAATGGGAAAATGGAATTATCTAACACATTAGATAATTGGATTGAACAAGTAAAAGCAGATGATATTGAAATTTTGTTGGTAGAGCCTTTCCATGTTCTTCAAACTATGTCTTTGCCTCTGCACCACAAAGACCCATTTGACCGAATAATAATCGCTCAAGCAATGGCAGAAAACCTTATATTGATGAGTAGCGACCATATTTTTCGCCAATACCCTGTTACTTTGTTATGAAAAATTGGATATTCGAAGTAACTTAAAATTGCGGTTTAAGCCGTAGTTTTTGCGCAAAAAAATGCGGAACATTCGCTGCACCGCATTCTACCTAAACATCATTATATAAAACGATTATGAGAATTTTATTACCATTTGCCCCAAATCTTCACGAGTTAGGGCTGTTAATTCGTGAAAATTAGTGCAATTCGTGGCTATAAAAACAACTTTTGCGTAAGTCCTACTTAAATTAATAAGTAAAAAACTATGCCTAATGAGTAGAAAAATCGAGGATAATATTACAAACAAACCTTAAAAATCAATCAAATTTATCCCTGCCGAAACCAACTGCGTTTTAGGTCCTTGTCCATCTGCAAATACATTGCTCAAATTGTAATTTACATAAAAATCTATCCACCTAAAATCAATTCTTGCGGTTACGCCATATTTCAAGGGGTTCAAATTGAAGGTATCATGCGTTTTTACGACCTTTTTATTTTCGTCCTGACGCTTGGTTTTGCCATCTATCAAAGCCCCTACAAAGCCGCCGACCGAAAAATTAATCGATTTTTTGTTGTTATGCGGATTCGTTTTGAAATGCAATAACAAAGGCAGCTGCACATACGTGGCAAGCAATTTGTTTTTTTTCAAAACGGTAGAAGTCGTATCTAAGGTCAAAGTAGTAGCATTTGGACGCATAACAAAGGCATCATTGAAACGCAAATTGTTGAAATCCAAGGAGATAGCCGTTTTCAAATTGACTGCACCTTCTCCAAATAAATGCAAAGTTGTAGGCAAAAAGTGCGTAGTAACATTCAATGACCGCCAAGTATCTAATCCCAAACTCTCATACGCCGAAGGAGTTTTGAGCAATTGCCCATTTGTAACATAATTATTCAAGCCCAAATCCAAGCCAAACCAATCCACATCTGCAAATTTGGGTTTGCGATGTCCGTCATCATCATCGGCGGCTTCGTCAGGCGCGTCTTCATGGTTTACCAACTTTTCCTCTGTGTTATATTCATAACGATAGCCCTGTTCTTCTTTTGCCTCTCCGTCCTCTACCTCTTCTTCATGCCCTTCGTCATCTACCCATTTGTCGCCTTTTTTGCGCTTAAAAGTAACATGTGTGTCCTCGCCATCTTTGATGATTATAATTTTTCGATTGCCTAACAATACTTCGGTAGTGTCCCCATCTGTGTTCACATTCACGTTTTCTTGTACTTGCACTGTTTTTAGTTCAATGACTTTGCCCGCCTTATCTACTTGTTTTCCAGCCTTTTCCATCTCGATTTCTACTATTTTTTCGATAGAATCCATGTCGGGCAGATTGATATCAATCGTATGGACGACCTTGCCGTCTTGCTTGCCGTCAATAATAATGACTTCCTTGCGGCGCGCATTTGCAGGGGCTTTTTCGCCCTCTTCCTGCCGCTGAATTTCTTCAATGGCTTGCTCTTCATTTTCGCCGTCTTTAATCACATATTTCTTATAGACAACGATTTCTTTGTTTTCTTTTTTGCCATTAGCATCACTTTTGACAATAATTTTCACCTCTTTATCGCCGTCTTTGCGCATAATGGTGTCTGCTCTTTGGGCAAAACCACCCACAACAGTAAATAAACAAATAGGAAAAATAACTTTGCGTAACATAATATTTTGAATTGAAAAATGAAAAATGAAAAATGAAAAATGAAAAATGAAAGCTATACATCTGCGTTATCTGCTTTCATCTGCGAAAATCTGCGTGCTGAAAAAACATGCTTATCCCTTCTTGCCCACCTTGCGCACAATCTTAAAGTCCTTAAAACCAATCTCATACTTCACCTGATTTGTCTTTTTGTTTTCTTGATAATTGACTTTGACAGGGGTATTTGCTACTTTGTTGAGTTGTGTAGAAGCAAAGCTGGCAAGCTGCACAGGATTTGTGTTATTTAAGTCTAATTGTGTGTTTTTTCCATGAGACTTTGAGGCAACTTTTACGCTTTTGACAGGCTGCGTATTTGTGGCTTGTGTAGGAACATTATAAACCTGCCAAGGCTCACTTTTACTTTCGGCAGCAGCAACAACCGCTTGTGGCACAGGTTTAATTTCTTCGGGCGTTACCAAAGTTGCGGATTGAACAGGCTGTTTTTCAACAGATTGTGCCACTTGTACCTCTTTTTTGGTCTCGGCTTGCACTTCGTAAGTCTTTTTTTCGGTTACAATATACGTCTCTGTTTTTTCTATCAACGTCCTGCCATCTGCCATTTTGATTCTTTTGATGCTTTGTGTGGCTTTTGTAGGAGAAACCGCCGCCTGCGCTACGGTTTGCGCAGGATTTTCAAGGGGCGTTTCTGCCATTTTCGGAGAAATAACAGGCACTTGTGAAGGCGTTTCTACCGCATTTTGCACCATTTCTGCTTGATTTTTTTTAGGTGAATAGAGAGAAAAATAGCCGATTCCTAAGAACAGAGCCACAGAAGCAGCCGCTGCCCATATATATTTTTGATAGACAAAAATGCCTCGTTGTTTCGGACGCAATTCAAGCTCAATCGCTGCCCATACATCGCGGTCAGGCTCGTCCTCAAAGTCGTCAAATTTTTGGTTTAATGTATTTTTCATGTTGTTTTGTTGTTTTCACGCAGATTTTCGCAGATGAAAGCAGATTTCGCAGATGAAAGAAAAGGCTCACTGATAACTGCTCACTGCTATCTGTTTTCGGAGCATTTCCTTTGCCCTTGAAAGTTGCGACTTAGACGTACCTACCGAAATCCCAATCAACTCACTGATTTCGGGGTGCGTGTAGCCCTCTATTTCATATAAATTAAAAACCGTCCTGTACCCTGTCGGCAGTCCTTGAATCACTTTCAAAATCTCCGCGCTTGACATGCTGCTCAAAGCCGTTTCGTCCACATGTACTTCGTAAGCCGTTTCAATATCCGTTGTTTGAAACCTCGCCTTTTTGCGATAATGTGCAATCGCCATATTGACCATAATCCGCCGAATCCACCCCTCCAAAGAACCGCCCCGAAAACTATCTATATATTTAAAGACTTGAACAAAGCCATCTTGCAAAATATCCGCCGCATCATCTCTATCTTCCGCATAGCGCAAACAGACCCCAAACATCTTTCGATAATGCTGTTTATACAAGGCTTGCTGCATACGAGGCTCCTGATTTTGGCAGCCCCGCACAAGTTCCTCATCTCTATAAGTAGCCGTTAGTTGCATGTTATAATCGTAATCATTCTGATGTTTAGCTGCGTATTTTCCATTTGATAGAACATAGATAGAAAAGTCTATTTCAATGGTTGCACAAAGAAAAGATTTTTTTTGAGAAAAAGGGAAAAATTAAATTTGATATTACAACATGTCTGCCATTTTTCGTTCTTTTGTCCCGTTAGGGACAAAATGTCGGTAGCCCAAATAAAAACGCCCCAATCCCCAGCAGGGTTTTCGTGAAAGCACGAAAAAACGAATAAAAAATGGGGGAAATACGCATATTTCTACCGGGACATAGCAAAGCACGATGGCAGACATATTGATATTAGGAATGAAAATTAAATAACGTAACAGTTTTAAAGTCCCGTAGGGACGGGATATTTATAGAAAAACATGCCAAAACCCGCCCTCTATTTTTCGTGCTTGCACGAAAAATAGCGTAAATCGGAGGAAATTCTATTTTCTATAATTTTTTCGTGCCTACGGCACTAAAAAATTGCCAAAATAAAATTATCAAGTTGTATATTATTTAATATTTATGAAATTTATTTTAAAATAAATATACTAAAATACAAATAAAAACGTTACGAGTATTATAAAGACACATTTTAGCAGTAAAAACAGGTTTTAGGTGGGTTATTTTCATAAAAAGAAAAAATATATCTCACTAATAATCAAGTATTTACAAAAAAGAAAATAAAAAATACACATAAATATGTAACCCAAAGTCGTTTTTTTGCGTTCAAACAACTATACAACACATATCATTCCATCAACAATAAATCTTAAACGATTATGCAATTTATCAAAGGATTTTTAAGTCTCTGTATGCTCGTAGCAGCGATTGCCGTATCAGCACAAACAACAGGCAAAAGAGAGGAACCTATGGTTTCTAAACATGTAGAGGCTTCTAAGGGCGTTTTACTTTCTCAAAGCAAGCAAGAAGTTGTGGCATTGAAAGACAAAATGATTTCGCAAACGCGCCGTTTTTATGGAGACAACGAAGACTTGAAGCGCAAAAATGAGCAATTGAAAGGGGAAAATGACCGCTTGAAAAACGAAGTAGGCAGATTGAAAGAAGAAAATATTGCCATTCAAAATCAAAATGACCAATTAGAGGCAAAAAATGAGGACTTGGCAAGATTTGACAAAATCATGGTAGAGCAAAACAAGAAATTGTTGCGCGCAAATGAAGATAAAATGAACCTCAATGATAGAACGATTAACCGCAACCTTTCGTTGATAGGTGAAAATCAAGGGGCTATCAAAATGAACGAGGAAATCATTACTTCGGGCAAAGCGATTGTAGGCGACTTAGATAAGGTAATTTCAGAAATGAAATAAGGTGCAGAAAGGGGTAATTTGCACCTAACTTCCCCTCAAAAAAGCCCTGTTTGGAACATTTCCAAACAGGGTTTTTTGCATTACTCCTGTGCCTCTGCAATAATCTGCGCAAGCACCGCCGTCATCTCCGACTTGGCAATCGCAAAATGCGCTTTCGCATAGTCCTTTTCAGACATACGCTCAATTTCGAGTAGTTTGCCCACATAGTACGACTTCTCCGTACCTGAAAGCAGGCGGTTCTTTTGGTAATAAACATAAATTTGTTGTTGAAGTTGTGTGAAATGCTCCATATATGTTAAATATTTCAGCAAATATACGACTATTTTAGTTAATAAGCAAATATTATTATCATTTTTTACTAAAAAAAATAGGATAAAATATTTTTTATTTCTACTCAAAAAATAATCCGTATCTTTGTAGCCGAAAAACGAATCTCTGTTTTGACCTGTCAGGTCTCAAAGACCTGACAGGTCAAAACAGGATAAACCATATAGATAAGTACGGATGAGAAATAATCTAAACCTATATTTCAACATGTCTGACATGATTTTTTACCTGTTTTCTTGTCCCGTAGGGACAAAATGTCGGTAGAAATATGCGTATTTCCCCCATTTTTTATTCGTTTTTTCGTGCTTGCACGAAAAATATCGTGGGAATTGGGACGTTTTTTTTCGGGCTACCGACATTTTGTCCCTAACGGGACAAAAGAACGAAAAATGGCAGACATGTTGATATTTTCGATATATCTTATTGATTATTATAAATTTATATTAACTTTCAACTCTCAACTTTCAACTACTTATGACATTTACCTATACTGCACGCATTGATATAATGCCTCGTCCCGAAATTTTGGACCCGCAAGGAAAAGCGACCCTTCGTGGGCTGAAAAATTTGGGCTTTGAAGGCATGGACGAAGTGAAGATTGGGCGTAGGATAGAATTGCAGGTCAAAGCTGCCGACAAAGCGGCTGCCGAAATTATTGTAAAAGAAGCCTGCCGCAAGTTGCTTGCAAATACCGTAACAGAAGTTTTTTCTTTTGAAATCGGCTACTGAAAAGGAATTGAATTGTTCACTGATAACTGCTAACTGCTAACTGATAACTGAAATGGCACTTTATGTAAAATCGCGCGGGCAATCTTATCGCCTCAAAACAGATAGATTGTTGAGCGTAGGGAGTGTAGCTCCCGACTTCACGTATGTACGCAACGACTTGACGGAGCGTAGTTTATACGATTTTGAGAAAAAAATCAAGGTCGTTATGGGCTTGCCCAGCCTTGATACGCCTGTTTGTCAAACACAAACCCGCAAGTTTAATCAAACCTTAGAAAAATATGAAGACCTTATAGGAATCGTCATTTCTAAGGATTTGCCTTTTGCCCAAAAGCGTTTTTGTGTAGCAGAGGGAATCGAAAATGTGGAAACGGGTTCGGATTATCGTTACGGCGATTTTGCGGAGGAGTTTGGCATGGAAATCATAGAAGGGCATTTTAAGGGCTTGACCGCACGTTGTGTTTTTGTTATAGACAAAAAAAATGTGATTCAACATGTGGAGCTTATTCCTGATATAAGCATGGAGCCGAACTATGAGGCGGTGTTGAAAGTGATAGATAAATTGACGAAATAGGGCATATATTTACTGCAAAGTGTAGTACATGGCGCGCCATGTACTACACTTTGCGTGCTTTGCGGTAATTTTTATTCCTTACCAAAAGCAGATTGCATTTTAGGTGCGAGGGTTTTTGCCGCAGCTTCGATTTCTTCTATAGTTGTAATGCCTTGCGCAAGGTCGAAGGCTTCCTTGAGGTGCTCAACTTTGGAAAGAAAAGTGATGGCTTGAGATTCTTCTTGTATAGAATGTAGCTTGTTATGATACAATAAATACGTAATAACTTTGCTTTGCTCTTCCAATAAAGATAACCATAATTGCATTTCTACAAAATCAATATCTGAATTGTTATCTTTTTCTGACCAAAAAGCATCATATACGCAAGATGATACCTTAGAAAATTCTATTTTTCCTATAGGTGTTTCGTGTAGTATGTTTGCAAAATGTACCATAAATGAATGTTAAACTTGGCGTAGTTGTATCTTTATTATTTTTTCTGACTCCTCTATTTGCCTAACATAAAACGCACTATTCGGCGAAAATAGTACTTCTTCTTCTTTGGGATATTTGGAATAATTGGCAATATACTTGCTTGTTTTACTGAATATCTCAAACAAAATCCCTATATTATTTTTGTCTATGTCATGTACGAATTAATATCAAAAAAGTTCGATACTCTAAAGAAATCTTAGCTAAGGAATTACTAAAAATTACCTACTTTGCGCCCTTTGCGAAACCCTTGCGTTCTTTGCGGTAATTTTGCGTTTTATCTTTCCTGCGTGAACTTCCTCAAGCTCAATATCCACAGCCCAAAGCCCACAATCACACTTATCCAGCCCAAATAATCGCCCCACAGCACATACAAAGTCTTGCCTTTGTACAAATTAATTTTGCCGTCTATCGTAGTCCGCACCCAATACTCCGTTTTTTGGCGAAGCTGTCCTCTGCTATCCGCAAACAGCGAAATGCCTGTATTCGCAGAGCGCACAATATCCCGTCTATTTTCGATGGCACGCAACACTGTCATTTGTTGATGCTGAATATAGCCCGAAGACTTGCCCCACCAACCGTCATTGGTCAAAATAGCCAGAAAATCGGCATCTTCTTTCGTCAATCTGCGAATATAATCGCCATAAACCGATTCATAACATATCATTGTGCCTACTTTTACCCCATCTTTTACCCGAATAGGGTGAATAGAATCGGGTTTTCCATAGCCGCCATAGCCGCCGCCAATTTTTACTAAAAGATGCTTCATAAAAGGCAATTCGTCCATAAAAGGCGTTCTTTCTACAAAAGGCACTAATTTTCCTTTCTCAAAAAAGTCGCATTTGCCCGTTACAGGCATCACAACGGAGGCATTGTACGGCACATAAAAGCCTTCTTCATACTTGTTTGCGGCTACAGGAATGTTTTTTGCAGTTGGCGGATAATATCTTGCCTCAATAATGCCCGTCAAAATGGGGACTTTTTTCTCATGAATAATGTGCCAAAGGGGTTGTATGAGTTGATTAGAATCTATTTTATCCGTCCAAATATAACGAGGAATAGCCGTTTCGGGCATCACAATCAGGTCTATATTGCTTAAACCAGGGCGATTGATAAGCTCTGTAAACATCTTCACCTGCGATTCGGGGCTGAACTCACTGTATTTGAGAAAAGGGTCCACATTCGGCTGCAAAATACGCACATTCATTGTGCCAGAAGGTTTGTAAATATCTCTACTTTCTGCTAAAAAATAAAAACTTAATAACAAAGGAAGTGCCAGCCAAGCGGTCAATCCATAAGCCATTTCTTTGTTCCAAATAGAAAGGGTTTCTTTTTGCCTAATCAGTTCATACAGCAAAATATTGGCAAGCAAAATATGCAAAGTTGCCCCCAAAATGCCTGTCCATTCCAAATATTGAATATAGTTTGGGATATAACTCAAACATATCCCTAAATTGTACCAACTCCACGACAAATCCCAGTTGCAATGCAAGTACTCAAAAGCCAACCAAAAAGGAATGAGCGCCAGCAAAGAATAGGGCGAATTTATATATCTTTTTCTCACTCTTTTGTACAATAACAAAGGAATACACATCAACAAAGCATTGGCAAAATTGGCGAGAATCCCTGTGAGAGCAGCCATGAATTTCTCTCCATCTTCTACCCCAAAAGCGGTAAAACCAATCCAATAGCCGCAGCCCCAATTCCAAATTAAGGCGGTGAGGTAGATAAAACCCATAATTTTGCGCCCTTCTTTGATACGCGCATCTATTATGTACAAAATCGGCACAAAGGCGATGTACATCAAAAAAGGGAAGGGCATAGGCGGAAAAGATGCCGCAAGCATCAATCCTATGACTACTGCCCACAGACCTTGTCGGCTATTGAGCCGAGACAACAATGACAATTTCGCCTTTGATGGTTCCATTTTGATAATGTTGAATAACTTGGTCAAAGCTACCTCTGACCGTTTCTTCGTGTATTTTTGTCAATTCTCTGCTGACCGAAACCTGCCTTTCTTCGCCAAAAATCCCTTTCAAATCTTCGAGGGTTTTGAGCAATTTGTAGGGAGATTCGTAGAAAATGAGGGTTCTTGTTTCCGTTGCCAAGAACTGTAAACGAGTTTGTCTGCCTTTTTTTACGGGCAAAAATCCTTCAAAAACAAAGGCATCGCAGGGAAAACCGCTATTGACCAAAGCAGGCACAAAAGCCGTTGCGCCGGGCAGAGTTTCCACAAAAAAACCTCTTTTTATCGCTTCTCTCACTATCAAAAATCCAGGGTCGCTGATGCCGGGTGTGCCTGCATCAGAAATGACGGCTAAATTGAGGTCTTCATTCGCAACTTTATCCAAGATTTGCCCTACTTTGTGATGCTCGTTGTGCATATGTAGGGAGGTAAGGGGCGTTTTTATCTCAAAATGCGCCAACAACTTTCCAGAGGTGCGTGTGTCCTCTGCCGCAATGAGATGCGCTTCTTTGAGGGTACGCAAAGCCCGCAAAGTGATGTCCTCAAGGTTGCCGATAGGCGTAGGTACAAGTGTTATGCGCATATTTACTGTTTTTGTAGGGCAAAGGTACGTTTTTTTTCGGTAAAGAAAGGGGCGTTTATGCTTAAAACATGTCATTTCTCAAAGAAATGACATGTTTGCAGGAAAATTTACCCCATTCGAAGTATCGCTAATGATTCACTCGTACTTACTTCCATTGCAAGACCTCCAAACCCTGCGGATTGATAAATCTATCCATCACAAAATGCTGCACAGTGAGCAACTGCTCCTCGCCTTCTATCCAAGCAAAAAAGCTATTATTGGCATCTAAGCGGACATAAAGTGGAATTTTGACCCCTTTTCCCTCTAAATATGTAATTTTTAACGTAAAATCGGCAGGAGTGGGCTTCAATTCTATGTATTTGGCAGGAAATTCTCGGGACGCATAGCTTTCTGCATATATTTTCCTACAAAAATGACGAAGATAAGGCTTAAAAACGACTGAATCTACCGTTATCCCATCTTTTTTCCAGGAATTTGGCGTATTTCCTCGTGCAAAAGAGAAAGATTTGCTTGCATCTTTGCAACTTAGGCTGATTTCTTTGATGTTTTCTATATGTGCATCAAATAATAAATTCTCCCGCCAAATCTTTTCTTCTAAGGAAAAACGATTCGTAAGCACGCCTTGCGTACCCGGAATTGAGACGATAAAAGCCTCCTCTTTCCCTTTGAGACGCGCCAAAGAACCGTCATGGTCTTTTGCTTCGGGTCCGATTTCAAAGGCTTTGAGCAAGTCCTCGCCTGCCCATATTTCCACAGTTGTATTGCCATTGTTGATGGCATTCATCGCCGTTTCATTTCCCTGCGGATTCAGTTTTTGCTTTACTTTTAGCTGCGACAAAGTTTTGAAAAAATACTGTAATTGCGGCGCTAACACAGGATATTTCCCATTGAGTTGCCAGCCTTTCTCCGTTTTTTCGATAGTCGTTTGTTGCAGTTTTTTGCCTTTTTCATAGGCAGAAATAGCGATTTTGGTGATACTTGCTGTATCTGATAAAGAAAATTCTGCTGTATTTCCCAAAGAAGTATTGGCATTTTTGGGGGTAAGCCAAAAGTAAGCTGCCATTCCTATCAGAAAAACAGCCGCTAAGATGAGGGTGGTTTTGTTTTTTTGTAACATGGTGGTTTGATGTTAATGGATGTCTGAGTTTAATCAAATGTCGGAAGTTTTCAGCAAATTTTCAAATTCTTCCTGCTGTAAAGAAAATGGAGCTGACAAAACGCAAATATCTCTCGTTTTACCGCAAATATCTCTCGTTATTACCGCAAAGTTCGCAAAGGAACCGCAAAGAACGCAAAGGAATTACTCAAAATTACTCACTTTGCGCCCTTTGCGTGGGCTTTCTTTGCGAACTTTGCGGTTTTTAGGCTCAAAAGTCGAAAAGTTTAGTTCTTTTTTCTTTACAGCAGGATAAATTTTATCATTGCGGCGGGCTAAGACTCCACGCCGCAATGAATCAAATACTGCATTTACCTTCAAAATTACAATACAGTTCCTTTGAGCCGCAGCGTAATTACTCCATTTTTGGCATTAGAAACCACTACTAAAGTAGCATAAACTGAGCCAAAATTTTCGCCTACACAAGTAACTTCAATGATACCTGTTTCGCCAGGGGCAATTGCCTTATTAGGTGCAGTTGCCATAATCGTTTGGCTCGCAGACTCTAACTTGTTGATTGTCAAAGGACTGTCGCCTTCATTTTTAAACTCGAATTTGTGGCTCATCAAAGCCCCTTTGGGAATAACGCCTAAGTCTATCTCTTCGCTGGCAAATTTAATGCTCTGCGAAAAAAGAAGGCTGCTTGTTAGTAAACAGAACAACATTATCAATAAGAACTTCTGCATAAATTGTGGTGTGTTATAAATAAAAATTGGTAAAATTAATTGATGTTTCTCAGACAGTTAGCAGTGAACAGTGAGCAGTGAGCAGTTATTTCTTATTTCTTATTTTTCATTTTTCATTTTTCATTTTTCATTTTTCATTTCCCATTTTCACGCTCATATACGTATTCTCTACAAACCCATGTCTGCCTTGCCTTGCAAGTACCATTTTCTGCTTGTCCAAAAATTTTATTTTATAGGGAAAGCCCTCTGTTGTCAGGTTTTGTTTGACTTTAAGAGGCTTGTCATTTTGCAAGGTATAAACAAAGCCTAAAGCAGATTTGTCTTTATTAACATACCAATTTCCCCTACTTTTTTGCATACCATTGTATTCCAAAAAAGTGCCATCTGCATAAAACTCCCAATAAGGCGTATTATCTTTGGCGGCTTGTGTCGTGATTCCGCCATTGTAGGGGTCAAACGACTTTTCTAATTTCCAGGTTATCGTGTCTGTATTTTGCATAAAAAAAGCATTTGCCTCTTTTTTGGGCATCATTTCCTTTGTTTCTCGACAGGCAAACACACAGAGTAAGGACATAAGTCCTAAGATATATAATTGTTGCGACATATTAACGGCTATTATGGGGCGCAAATTACAGATTTTTTTTGGAAATAAAGATGTTTTTTTTGGGTTTAAATGTTACCTTTGTCTCGCAGATGTGCGCAAATAAAAGCAGATGTCGCAGATGAAAAGCGAAATACATCTGGGAAACTTGCATAAAATGACGATTCATATACTCTTGCAAAATTTTGAGTATAATCTTAAATTTGATGCTTTTTGGAATGGCAGCAACCTTTTAGTTCTGTGAAAGAAAAAAAAACGAGGAAATAAATAAAATCTTTGGTGAAAGAAAAAAGGATTACCTTTATTTCATCACTACCGACAATACAGAAAAACACAATGCGTATTTTGTATTGTCGGTAATAATGATTTAACAAAAAAATATTTTACAACTTATTCATTAACAATTAATTGCTCGTTTTCGGAATTGTGTTTTTATGGTAAAATATACGTCAATTTACGAGTTGGTGGCAAGGGTAAGACGACATCTGCGAAATGTATTCAACATTCAGTAAAATGATTAAGTTGAACTGCAAAATCCGTTGTAACTTTGCGGTCGCTAATAATCATTAAAAAAATAACATTATGACTGAAAAAAAAATTTGGAAGAAGGGGCTATCAATTTTATTGATTTTTCAGATAGTTGTAGCACTATCGTTAGCCGTATTTGCATTAGTAAATTTCCCCCGTTTACTTGAACAATTTGGTATGAAATATCAGCCAGATATGGGGATTTTACAATTAATAATGACTTACAATTTAGTTCTGTCATTAAGTATTTGCCTTTGGAGTGTAATTTGGATACGCAAAGGTAACATAGCAGGTATTCACGCAGGTACAACTGTTGGGTTGCTTATTTTCATTGTAAGTTTTACGGTGTTTCTAAAATTTGACAGAATTGACATGTTGTTATTTGATAGTTTGAGGGCACTTTTGATGGTTGTCTTTGGTATAATGGCACACAAAGAACATTCGAAATCACAAACTACAATTTCGTAACTTTTAAAATCAACGATTATGTCAAATAAAAATTGGAATACACAAAATATTCCCGACCAAAATGGTAAAGTAGTAATTATTACGGGTGCTACAAGTGGTTTGGGAAAAGAAGCTGCAAAGATTTTTGCACAAAAAAATGCAACTGTAATTATGCCTGTGCGAAACACAGAAAAAGCTAAATCGGTACGTGAGGAAATTATTAAAATAAATGCCAATGCCAAAATAGATATAAGAAGTTTAGACCTTAGTAGTCTCAATTCTATCAAATTGTTTGCCGTTGAAATTTCAAAATCTTACAACCAATTAGACATTCTGATAAATAATGCGGGTATTATGTATTGCCCCTATTCCAAAACCCAAGATGGTTTTGAAATGCAAATGGGTACCAATCATCTGGGACCTTATGCTCTAACGGCACAATTGATGCCTCTATTAATGAAAACGACTAACAGTAGAATTGTAAATACGGCAAGCCTTGCACACTTGACAGGAAACATTGATTTTGAAGACATTAATTGGGAAAATAGAAAATACAAAACAATGCAAGCCTACGCAGATAGTAAAATTGCAAATTTGTATTTTCATTATGAGTTAGCAAAAAAACTCAAA
>JAYUZN010000958.1:0-2754 GCA_043751755.1 Bacteroidota bacterium
GTATATTTGCAACAATTCTTAACTCATATAGCCATTCTTTAAAATGAAACATTTATTCTTTACAACTACTTTTCTGCTCTTATCCGTTTGCAACTTTGCACAAAGCCTCACCGACAGCCTAAAAGCGTATTATCCTTTTAGTGGAAATGCAAATGATGTAACTGCTTATGGAAACAATGGGACAGTTTATGGCGCAACCTTGGTGCAAGACCGTTTTGGCAATCCCAATAGTGCCTATTATTTTGATGGTGTGAATGATTATATTGAATTTACGGCAACTCCCAGCATCAAACCTGCTACTTTTCCCATAAGTGTATCTGCGTGGATTCGCCTTTTGCCCAATGCGGCGCATAGCGATTTTTTCATTTCCGATTTTTCGGGAGGCAAATATTATGGCGTTTTGATGAATACAAATCCCGGAACAGGCTTTGTACAAGTTACTTTTGGGGACGGAATGGGCTATTGTACGGGTTCATATCGCAGAACCAAAACAGGAACAACTCCTGTAAATGATGGGCAATGGCATTTTGTGGTAGGCGTAATTCGAGGAGCTACAGACATGGATATTTATGTAGATTGCCAAAATGATGGCGGAACTTATAGCGGAGGTGGCGGAAGTTTGGCATATTCTGCGGCAACAGTAGGCAGGATTGGCATGTTTGAATGTACAGGCAACAACTATCAATACAATGGAGATATTGATGATTTGCGGTTTTATCATAGACAACTGAGTGCAAATGACGTAGTTACGCTTTATAATTACCCTGTAGGCTTGGGCGGAAATATGGCAGCAGGGATTTTGGGAAATGACACAAGTATTTGTTCTGGAAATATCGTACTTGATGCTACTACAGGCTGGGCGACAAACTATAATTGGTCAAATGGCAGTACTTCTCCTACCTTAACTATAAGTTCCCCAGGAACCTATTGGGTCAGCATTACAGGCAGTGCTTGTGCGCAATCTGGAGCAGACACGATTATCATTACAGGCTCTACCCAAGCAAGTCCTATCCCTGATACAGTCGTTTGCAAAAATCAAATTATCGTGTTAAACGCGCCTTCTGGTTATACCAATTATCTTTGGAGTACGGGGGCAACTACGCAAAGCATTTCCGTAAGCACATCTGGTATGTACATTGTGCAAGCCACAAATCCCAACGGCTGCAACCTCTTAGACACGATTCAAGTAAATGCTATCCCTACTAACCCGCCTTTGGCGCAGTTTACTTACACGCTTCAGCCAAATGGGGTCATACAGCTCAACAATACGAGCCTGTATAGTGCGCAATATCAATGGACGTATAGCAATGGCGGCGTAGATACGGCTTTTAGTCCGCAACACAATTTCCCTTGCAATGTTCCTGTTACTGTTACCTTGATAAGTTCGGGGCGTTGTGGGGCAGATACCGCTACGCAAACCATCACTTATATGTGTGATGCGGTTGAAGATATGACTGAAAAGATTGATTTGCAAGTATTTCCGCAGCCCGCACAATCCGTTTTGAATATCGCCTACCAACTTTCTCAACCCGAAAAAGTGCGGCTCACTATCCACAATGCTTTGGGGCAAAAGGTATATGAGCAGATTCCTTCACAACAAGTAGGCGAAATAAAAAACACGATTTCTGTAGAAAAATGGGCTGAAGGATATTATTTCCTGCAAATTGTTACAGAAAAGGGGCTTGCCACTAAAAAAGTATGGGTAACGAAATAAAACGCCTATCTTTGCCCAAAATTCTAAGTTTTTGGCGTAATTATGCAAAGTCCCATTACAGGTAATACTTCGGCAACATTGGTGGAAGAAATACCTTCAACTATCATTATTGAACTATATAAGAAAGAGCTGAATATGAATGTTGCTCATTTTTTTGAGAACACAGCTTCTGTTCAGCTTTTTCAATGTGTAGAAACGGGCTACCGATTTTTTGCCCCTTTTTCTTTGGCTGGAGATGCTCCTTTTTATGCCGATTTACAGCAAAAATATAAAACCTATTATCGAGATTGGAAATGGGAATATGGTTTTGCCGCAAATGTGCTTACAAAAGAGATGAATGTCTTAGAAATTGGCTGCGGCAGAGGCACTTTTTTACAACATATAACAGGAAAAGTAAAGACTTGCGTAGGCTTGGAATTGAACCCTAAAGCCATTGAAATCGCGCAAAAAGCAGGCTTAGACGTGCGAAATGAATTGATAGACGCTCATGCTGCGGCGTATCCCGAAAAGTATGATGTCGTTTGCTTCTTTCAAGTATTAGAGCATATAAATGATATAAAAGGCTTTATAGACGGGGCTTTGAAAACGTTGAAGACAGGCGGAAAGTTGATTATTGGCGTACCGAATAGCGACCCCTATCTGCTCAAATATGACAAATTTCACACCCTAAATCTCCCGCCTCATCACGCAGGACTTTGGAATAAAGCCACTTTTCAACAATTAGGAAATCATTTTCCCATGGAATTGCAAAAGGTAGGCTATGAACCGCTAAGAGCGATTGAGCAGCAATTGAAAATGGTTTTGGCACATCAAAAACAGAATTTTATGCTTTCTGTAGCCCATCTTATCCCTCATTTTGTTTACAAAGGTTTGGGGAAATTATTGGGAAATCTCTTTGAGGGAACGACTATAGTTACTATTTTTGTCAAAAAATAAAGGCTCATTTTACACATAGTTCAAAGCACTATGGAATGGAAATTAAATAACTTAACAGTTTGTCATTTGCCCCCCTGCCCCCCTAAAGGGGGGTAAAGCCTTTC
>JAYUZN010000959.1:0-4070 GCA_043751755.1 Bacteroidota bacterium
CCCGGCTCCAAATGATACTTGCCAGCCTGATGCTCATAGCGGCTCACAATCAACTGATTGCGTTGATTATTATTGTTGGACAGCTCTGCCATTTCTGCCGCAAAGGTCTCACAGGTATTGCAATATTTTTGGTCTTGATATTTTACCTTGTTGATGTAGCCTTCGGGCTTGCAAGCAGCAAGAAGGCAGATGATGGTAACGTATATATATAGTCGCATGATGTTTTTTGTTTGTTGCAAAATAACGAGAATTTTGGGGGAAATCGTTAAAAAAAGGGGAATATATTTCTTGAGGTATGTTAAACCTCGACACATAGCCCACGCAAATCGGTAATTTTTCGTTTATGAGAAATCTTTTCCTAAGCGCAAACTATATTCTTGCTTACCTTTGTTGCTGAATGACAAAGTAACATATCTTATCCGTCAAATATTTTTTATCTTATTTTTTTTACAATGAATAACAAATTTCTACAAGTAACATTTGTTCTATTATGCCTGTGCCATGCAGTATCTGCCCAAAAAATCCGTTGCGGGACGATGGAGCATGATGCCATGATGCGCGCACAACACCCCGAAATGGGGACTTTGACAGAGTTTGAAGCCATTATGCAACGAAAAATGGCTGAACTCACGCCGCAAACACAAGGCGTAAATGTTATTTATAACATTCCTGTTATTGTGCATGTGATTCATAATGCAGAGGCAGTAGGTACAGGCGCCAACCTCACACAAGCCCAAGTCAATTCGCAATTTGATGTCTTGAACGAGGATTTCAGCCTCACAAATGCAGATACCACCAACATTCCTGCCGTTTTTCGGACGGTAGCTGCCAACTGCGAAATCCATTTTTGCCCTGCGGCGGTGGACCCACAAGGCAATATCTTGGCAGAGCCGGGCATTGACCGTATAGACCGAAATAGTAAAGGCTTTTCCGCGCCGCCTTATGCTAACACCAATTATATCGACAATACCATGAAAACGGCTACTTCTTGGGACCCTACGCAATACATGAATATTTGGGTTATGGACTTGGGAGGAGGATTGTTAGGCTATGCGCAATTTCCCAGCAATTCGGGCTTAGGCGGCTTAAACACAAATGGTGGGGCTGCCAATCAGGACGGGGTTGTGATTGTTTATACCTCTTTTGGGCGAATAGGCAATGTACAAGCTCCTTACGATTTGGGCAGAACTGCGAGCCATGAAATAGGACATTGGCTCGGTTTGCTCCATATAAATGGCGATGGCAATTGCGCAAATGACTTTGTTGGAGATACCCCTTCGCAAGCTGCCTTGAATTTTGGCTGCCCCAATTTCCCACAAGTTACCTGCACAAATGGTCCAAATGGCGATATGTTCATGAACTACATGGACTATGTAGATGATGGCTGTATGAATATGTTTTCTCTTGGGCAAAAAGCCCGTATGGTAACGGTTATGACCAATTCTACCTTGCGTGTTACGCTCAATTCTTCTACAGTTTGCAATGCTATCCCTGTCGCACCGAATTCCAATTTTGCAAGTGCAGCCGCAGGAGCTTGTAGTGGCACTATCAATTTTCAAGACCAATCTACTTCGGGACCTACTTCATGGTCGTGGACTTTTGGAGATGGCGGAACTGCTACCCTCCAAAATCCTACGCATACCTACACCACAAATGGCACGTTTACGGTTACTTTGACAACTGCGAATGCGATAGGTACTGACCTTACTCCAGCTACAACTTCTGTAACTATCAATATGCCTTTGGCTCCTACCGTTGCCAATCAAAATATTGCGGTTACAAGTGGGCAAATGGCAACTATGACGGCAACGGTGGCAACAGGAACAATTACGTGGTTCGATAACACACAAACGCAGGTGGGAACAGGAACGTCTTATACGACTCCGCCAATAACGACAAATACCACCTATTATGCGCAAACCATTATCTCTCAACCTGATGCAAATGGCGGACCTGCTAATGATAGCATTGCTACTTCTGGGATTCCGGGTTCTGCAGCCCATTATTTAATCTTTGATGTAACGCAGGCTTGTACCCTCAAAACGGTAAAAGTCTATGCTCAAGGGGCAGGGAATCGTACCATTCAGCATAGAAATAGTGCAGGAACGGTTATTAATCAGCTCATTGTGAACTTGGTTGATGGCTTGAATGTGGTAAACCTCAATTTCCCTTTGACTACAGGAACGGCTTTTCAATTAGGGGTAGATGCAACGCTAACGGTCAATTTGCTTCGCAATAATGGCGGGGCTACTTTTCCTTATACTGTGGGTTCGTATGCTACGATTACGGGTACAGATGTTACGAATCAGCCTACGTATTACTACTATTTCTATGACTGGAAAATAGGGGTAGAGCCTTGTTTGAGTGCGCAAGTGCCTGTGAATCTCATCGTTCATGCCGAATCTATCGCAAATACGCTTTCAAATGGCTCGCTGTCTTTGTATCCGAATCCGAGTGAAGGCATTTTCAAAGTGCTTATAGAAAACAATCAAGCGGCAGATATGCAGATAAAAGTGTTCAACGCGGTAGGGCAGTTGATTCAGGCTTCTGCACTTGTGAGAACAGATGTTTTGGAGCAAACGATGAACTTGGAAGGAGCCGCAAAAGGGACGTATTTTGTGCAAGTTAGGGTAGGGGAGCAGGTAGTTTATAAGAAATATATGTTGCAATAATTGAAATATTTTCTTTGTAATGTCTGTTAAGTCCTTGCAAAGGCTTTCTTATTAAGGCTTACTAAACCTCAAAGGTTTAGTAAGCCTTTGTTAATTAAGCTTTTCACATTTTTCATTTTTTTATAGAAAATCTATCCCTTGTTCCTCAAACCACATTCACTTCCCTTTCCAATTCCACGCCAAAAATATACTTCACAGAAGCCAGAATATCTGTAGAAAGTTGGTAAATCTCCTGTCCACTTGCCCCGCCATAATTCACCAAAATCAAAGATTGTTTTTCATGAACTCCATAATTTCCCAACCTTTTTCCCTTCCAGCCTGCTTGTTGAATGAGCCATGCCGCAGGAATTTTGATGAGGTTTTCGGAAATGGGATAGGAAGGCATAGTGGGAAATTCGCCCCGCAATCGCTGAAATTGCTTGAGGGAAATGGTCGGATTTTTGAAAAAACTCCCTGCATTGCCCAATTCTGCGGGATTCGGCAACTTGCTTTGACGAATAGCAATTACCGCATTGCTAACATCTCTGATACTATACTCTTTGTCTGGCATTTTTTTCAACTCCTTTTCAATATCGCCATACGCAGTATTGAGAATGGGCTTTTTTTGTAAGCAAAAAGTAACAGAAGTGATGAAATACTGCCCTTTCAACGCTTGTTTGAACACGCTATCTCTGTAGCCAAATTCACAGTCTTCCAAAGAAAAAACCTTTTTTTCGCCTGTAACAAGGTGAATTGCTTCCAATTCCTGAAAAACATCTTTGAGTTCCACCCCATAAGCCCCAATATTTTGGATAGGTGCGGCTCCTACAGACCCGGGAATGTGAGAAAGATTTTCAAGCCCGCCCCAATTTGTGGCTACGCAATGCAAAACGACTTTGTGCCAGCTTTCGCCCGCACCGACTTTGACATAGACTTCGTCTTTCGTTTCCGAAACGAGTTTTACGCCTTTTAACTCATTTTTTAAGACAATGCTTTTTACGTCTTGTGTAAATAACAGATTGCTTCCACCGCCCAAAATCAAGAAATCTTTTTCTTGGCTTGCGATAAAATCCAATATATCAGCTTCTTGCTGAATGACAAGCATTTTTGGCGCAGAAACGTCTATGCCAAAAGTGTTGTACGGTTTGAGAGAAATATTTTCAGTAATTGTCATAATATTGTGTGTGGGTTCGCGCAGATTTTCGCAGATGAAAGCAGATTTCGCAGATAAGTAAATGATAGTTAATAAATAAATTAGGTAATTATTCAGGTTAAAGCCGCTTCGAGGGTCTATGACCACTCGAAGGGCAGCGAAACTAAATTCGTTGTGAGTCAGCAACCCTTCGAGTGGGTGCTAACCCCTCGAAGTGGTTGTCTACCTGAATAGTTACTAAATTAGATAGTTTGTATTGTCTCGTC
>JAYUZN010000960.1:0-4885 GCA_043751755.1 Bacteroidota bacterium
CTTTTATCGTAATGAAATGGAGATAAAAGCCTTTTTCCCCAAATTTTGATTAACCAAAGTGCTTGACAACTAATGCTTTAAGTAGTGGCAGAGAACGAAACGCTTGACGATTGTGCTGCATTGCGTTTTGATTTGTCGCTTCGGTTATGCAGCATATACGGCAAGCGAAATGTTAGTGGATTTTTTCCGTTTTTAATCTTGCAACATAGTCCGAAAAATATTTCTTTATGTATTCATGCCATCTTGTCCAACTAAAAAAACTGCTTGCCTGTCGAATAAATAAAATTTTCACAACATAATCACCTTTCTGTATTTTAACATAACCTGCATTTATGTTCCCTACCTTTTCATATTGCTTTATTTCGACTTGTGAGTAGGAATTTTTAAGCATTTCTGCATTAAATTGTTCTTTATACTTGTTTAAAGCTGTTGTACTGCATAATAATACATAATTTGGTTTTAAAACTTCAATCACAGAGAAGAAAACTTCCCAACCTTCTTTGTAATCATTTTCCAAAGGACGTGTCTTTTTGTCTTTCATTGCCTTCTGAATGAGGTTGTAATAAGAACATTTTTTCCATAGATTTCGTGACTCTTCAACAGAGGTAGTAGTCTGTCCGAATAGAGCCTTCTCTATGTTTGAAAGAATTTTAGCGTCTGTTTTTTCTCTGTCAATTCTCCATTTTATGGTAAACCTATTAAATTTAGCATCTTCAAGATACTTCTGTGAATTATTACCCCATTCATAGTTGCTTTCGCCCACTATAAGCATTTTCGGGTTTTCATCTTTGTAAGATGAACCTACCCAAGGAAACCAAGTCAATGATTTTATTTCTTCAAAATGACTATCATTAAGTTCTGTATTATACATAAAAATTTCATTATTAACTGATTACTATATTTTAAAATATCCACTAACGCACCGCTTGCCGATTTCGTAGCCGTTTTGAGCGTTGGTTTCGTGCGTAGGTAAACGGCTATGTACGGCAAGCGAAATGTTCTTGGCATTTTTATTTAGTCCTGTTTATGTTTTGGGGGAGAATGAGGAATTACCCAATCAGAACCCTTACCGCCCGATTGATAGGCATGAGGAATTAGCCCAGCCCTTAGAATATCTCTAAGGGGTTTTCCCTTATGGGTTTGGCTGTCTTTTAAGACCCCTTCCCTTTCTAACATTGCATTAGCTTCAACAGGATTGGTGCTATTTTTGTGATTGACTTCTAAATAATTGTCAATTGTGTCAATTATTAATTTAATATCTTTTGCCATATATTTTGAATATAAGTTATTTGTGTTGCGATTAAATTGTATTAGGATAAAAGATAAATAACATAACGATTTGGAAAAAGGGTTTATGCAAAAAAGCCTTTTTCCAAATCGTAAACTTATTTACTCATCACTCCTTATTCCACCTTGGTCGTTTCCCATAAGTTGAGAAATATTTTGTAAGTAATACATTTTCGACATCCATTGGACAATCTACAAAATTTTCATTGTGGGTTACATACCAATATATTTTCATCTTTTTAATATTTTCGATATCCATTTGCTTTTTCCAAGAATTGCGTCTCGGTTCTCCGAACTGTTTACCACCAACAATTCTGTCATTTATCCCGCCACTCCCTGCTTTACGAACAAACATTGAACCATCAGGCTCCTTTTTGCCTGAACGTCCAATATAAATTAGTTCTTCTTGATTTCCTTCGACAGCATACACCAAATATACACCACTTTTATTTCTTGGTGCATTACAAACCTTACTCAAAGTATCAGTAGGTTCAAAAAAGAAACTTTTTGTTTCTTTATACTTTTCTAGTTCCTCAAAATTTTCCATAAAAATATTACTTATTGGTTATCAAGTATTTATATTTTCCACCTAACCCTTTTAAGGGTTACTGAAATTGCCAAGAACGGCTGGCATTGCAGAGGTAGCCGATTGAGAATTAGCCTTGAGCTTCGGAAATCGGCTATCTTCGGCAATGCTTATGTTGGCAGCAGTTTTTTTAATTTTTAATGATTTTCTGGGTTAAGCAGCGATTATCTACTAAAACTTCCAAGAAATACATTCCATTTGGTAGCTCATTAATGCTAATATGTTCAAATTGTTCGTTTCTAATCTCTTTATCAAATGAAAGCAGCTCTTTTCCTGTCATATCAAATAATCGAAATTTTGCTGTTTGTGTAGCATGTAAGCCCAATACCTGATATTGAAAATCGCCTTGATTGGGATTTGGTAAAATGCTAATAAACAAGCCCTTATGTTCGCTCACAATATCTTCGTTATCGACATATTTTTTCAAATCAAATGACATATTTTTTGGGATTTTTATTTCCTTTAATTGCGCCAAAACTGCATTTTTAGTTTCATTTTCAGGCACTCTTGAGGATACACATTCTTCGATATTTCCTTTAAAAACCGCACCTGTATCCGCCTTAAATCCTGGGTTTAAGGTAATGGATTTCCCCGCCTTAAACTCATAATTTGCGCTTGGATGCACATATATGAATTGAGTAGTTTCTATCTTTTCGGCAGCTTTTAAAGATATTTCATTATTGGGTTGATAATGTTTTGCTGGAAAATATTGTCCAGAAACGCCTACGCTGCCAGGCAATGTCAAGTTGTCGTAGCAGGTTATTTTTCGTCCCTCAATACCAAATAAATCTGTCCAGACATCTTGAGAAGGATTGAGGGTATTTTTGATGGAAGATTGAGCATAATTCGAATAAAATTTTGTGATTTGAGATACATTAACGGAATTACAACTATTGTCAGGTCCTAATACTCCTTTGTAAACCCCTATTTGGTTGCCCCAAGAATTAAAAAAGCCTGCTCCAGACGAGCCGCGTTCAGCCCCTCCCTGTGTCCAAGCAGGTATTAAAAAATAGCCATATTCTGTATAGCCACAAATTAATTGAGTTGAAACTGTATTTCCCCAAATCCAACCAAAAATAACGTTAATTACAGTAGTTACTGCATAACAACCTGTTGTAATAGCTGTTTGAGGGTTGGTTATCAAAGGAGTTTTAGCTATTTTTTTTATATCAGCCTTCGGATGGTGAATCATCTTAAAATCTCCAAGCATATTAATGGGTGGGTAGATATTTCCCTCGTAATAAAAAAAATTAGGGTTCCAACCCGCATATGCCACATTAAAATGGGGAGGAATAGGGGTTAATATTTCAACTAGTGCTAAATCTCCTCCTGTAACCAAGTTAAGAGAATTAGCATTATTAGGATCGTTCACTATTCTCATTTTGCTTAGGTGGTAATATTCAAACCCATTGGTAATTTTATCGCCCGTAATTGAGTCATTAAGCCCCGATTGCCCATTATACCAACCTCTATTTGTTTCAGGAGTAGAAAGAGAATAGGTATTAGGACTTTGATAGTTAAAACGAAACTCAAATACGGATATCGTGGTTCCGTCTATTTCAAGACTAAGCTCGTTAATACAGTGTTTCGCTGTTAAAAAGTAAAACCCGACTTCCCCTTCCGAAGTCTTTCGGTTTATCAAAGTGCCAGTACAATAACCTTTAGCCTCAGTCCCAAACTCAAAGGTAGCACTAATAATTCCGCTATTAGAATTTAGTATAGGAGGGTTATTATTCCCTATCCAACTATTTACATTATCATGGTTATTGCATGATGCACCCCAGCCTATCCCTTGACAAAAAATAGAAATAGGGATAACAATGGTATAAAGAAAAATGATGATGTGTTTCATTGTATATGATATTTAACAAGTGTAAATGTGTCTTGATAATAATTAGTAATGTATTGAACTATTCCTACATCTGGTGCAAAAACAACTCTTCCAGCATTAGGTCGATGAACAATGGTAACTTCGGGAAGTACTAATTGAGGATTATAAGGCAAAGTAAAATTGTATGCCCTATTAATAGACAGACCCGTTACTCCCCCAGGTATTGCCAATGAATCTACCTCCTTTTTCCCTTCAATAAAAATGGCAAAATCGATTGCCTTAGAAGTTATTTCAAAATTATTTATCGAATACCCATTGTGGGGGAGATATCGGACATCTAAGTTCTTTTGAGCAGATAAATATTGAGATACTAAAGTAAATTCCTTTGATTCTAGTTCAATACATAAAAGTAAGTTTTTGCTTTTAGTATAATAATAATTGCTCACAAAAACGCTATCTCTTTTTGTGCTATCTTGATTTAAATATATCCAATAATTATCAGGCTTGTAATTGCCAAAATACCTTTCCATTTGTGGTAGTAATGGATAAGAAGGAACTTTTCTAGGACATCCATCTGGGCTACACCCCCAATACAAGAGTAAAATTGTGCTTGTAATCAAGATACTTTGCTTTAACATATCCTTAAAAGTTAAATTGTATTGATTGAAAAAACTGATTCTTATAGGTATAAGCTCGCAACATCTCGCTTTCTCCAGCTGTCAAACTAAACGCATAAAAACGATTATTTGCCAAATAATAACGGATAAATGTGTGATAAGGCTCGCTTGAAGGAAGAGTTTTGAAATAAAAACTCATCTCTAAGCCGTTTACATCAGTTGCTTCAAAATTATTTGTTATACTTGTTATGTCTTCTATACTCGTGAGTTCGCTATTTGTTGCCAAAAGTGTAATTTTTGCAATCGCACGAAGTGTGTCCCCTTCTGTGTCTTCTAAAGCTGCTGTTAATAATTCGTTACCTTCCCCAAATTGCGCCCCTTCAAATATATGTACTTGAAGGGAAAGAGAAGTATCAACTTTAATAGCGTAATACGTTGTTTGCAAAGTGTCATATTTTGCTACTGCCAAAGGAGAACGAAACGATATCCCATGATAGCCATTCGTTATTTCTATCCATTCCTCTTGTGAATAGCAAAACAACGTTATAAGTGTAAATAAAAGAC
>JAYUZN010000961.1:0-14211 GCA_043751755.1 Bacteroidota bacterium
CTGTAATGTGTTCTTTCTAAGGAGTTTACGTATTTTAGGGGATAAAAAGGAAAGTTGCTATAAGGGGCAGGCAACCGTTCTTCGCCTATATTTTCCTTCATTTCCTGCAAAGTCGCCGTTTCTACCCAAAACACGCTATTGACTTTTGGCGCAATGCTCCAATCGCAAAAAGGCATAATAATTATCGGAAATTCCAAGCCTTTTGCCTTGTGAATGGTCATAATTTGTACCGCATCATCACTTGCCGCCACATTCACGCAACGTTTTTCTTTGAGCGTTTCCCACCATTCCAAAAAGCCCGAAATGCCGCCATCATTTTTGCCATTATATTCTAACACAGTGTCCAAAAAGCCTTGCAAATAGGCATTAGGTTTCAGCAATTCGGGTGAAAGGCGCAGCAAAGTTTCTACACAATCGTACAAAGGCAGCCGCAAAAGGCGTTTTCTTTGCTGCTCAAAGGTCTCTGGCAGCTCAAATTTTTGGCTATGAAATAAAGACAAAATCTGCTCTGCATTGCGTTCAGTTTCCGTATTTTCGGGCTTATTCAGTTGGTCAAAATAATAGCCTGCGGTAGCTTTTGCTAATGTATCTCGCTCATCTACAAGATAATATAACAAAGCAACCAACATTTTGACCGTAGGATGACTGTCTAACAACAAAGATTCGGAAGACGTGATTTTCACATTATTTCTTTGCAAAAAAGCCACAATTTCGTTTCCATCTTTGCGAGTTCGTACCAAAATCAGGACTTTTGACAAAGGAAAACCATCTTTGGAAATTTGCGCCAAAATCTCTACTGTTTTGCGTTTTGCGTCCTCTTTCCAAGAGCTTTTTCCCCCTATTTTTTCTACAAAAGAAACCGAAACCAAACCCGGAACAGCCGATTTTTGGGCATGTTGCGACACGTCAGAATAGGCTTTTTTGAACATTTCTTGATAAAAAGGGTCAAGATTTGTCGCCAATCTTTCGGCTGCCAACTCAAACAAATGATTGTTGAAATCCACAATAGACTTGGCAGTTCGCCAATTATTTTTCAAAGTTCGGGGCAAAACTTCATGATATTTCCCCACATCTTCCTGCACAGTATTCAACATCAATTTCAACTCGCCCCCTCGCCAACGATAAATAGACTGTTTTACATCTCCCACCAGCATATTATCGTCCCCTGGCGTGCAAGAAAGGGCGTTCCAAATCAAGGGAAATAGATTTTTCCATTGCAATTCAGAAGTATCTTGAAACTCATCTATAAGGTAATAAAAATATTGATTTCCGATTTTTTCGTACAAAAAAGGGACATCTTCTGAACCTTTTACAATGTTTTGCAGCAAAAAATTAGTATCCGAAATCATCATCATGCGATTTTCTTTGCGATATATCGTGAGCTTGTTGCGCAACTCATTCAGCAGCCCAAAAGTATGAATCGTTTTTCCCACTTCTAAGGCTGTAAAATAGGCTTTTCCCTCCTTTTCATAGACATCAGTCATATCCCTTGCCACCCTTTGCATCTGCACCGCAATCGGCGAAAGCCAATCCCTGTCTGCAATTTTCACCCATTTATCTATATTGACAGAAGCCTCCTCTAAGCGCGAAAAGTCTTTTTCTTCTATGTTACCGTCTGCAATTTTGTAAAAAAGTTTGGGAACACTGGATCTTCTTCCGCCAAAAAAAGCCTCTATTTCTACCCCATTTTGCTCCATAATGTCCAAGCCTTGCGCACAATAGGTTTCCATTTTCGTCTCAAAACTTTCCTGCGCAACTTGCACAAAATCCGCCAATTCTTTGATTTGTTCCATATAATTCTCCTCCATTTCGTGGAACTCCGCAAATTTCTGGTATCTTTCTTTGAACAATTCTTCGGCAAGGTCCTTGATTTCTTTGTCTATTTTCCAGTCTTTTTGGCTGCTGATTCTGCTTTCAATAAAACGGCTCAACAAGCCTGTAAGTTGCTCATTTGTACCTGCGTCTAAGAGCAAATCATCTGTAATTTTGTCCAAAACCACCCTACTTTGCATCTCAATTTCGTAGCCCAAAGGCAGGTTCAATTCCTTGGCAAAAGAGCGAATTATGCGCTGACAAAAACTCTCAATCGTACAAACGGAAAAGCTGGAATAATCGGTAAGAATGAGGTTTAAGGCGCGTGAAGCATTCGTTTCTATGTCTATTTCAAGCTGATTTAGGCTAAAATATTTTTCTAATTCGGTGAAATAAAGCGTTTTTTTTCCTGCTGCTAATTTGGTCAATTCCGCAATGATACGGGTTTTCATTTCCTCCGTAGCCTTGTTCGTAAAAGTAACCGCCAAAGTATTGCGATAATGGTGCGGATTGCGCACAACAATGCGCAGGTAGGAAAATACCAGCGTAAAGGTTTTGCCCGAACCCGCAGAGGAACTGTACATGGAAAGTCCGTGTTGCATAGTGTTGTGCAGTTTTTCAAACCGTGCGAAAAATTGTATAAGTTGTATGCGGTTTTTCAAACCGTGCGAAAAATTCCGTAAACAGAGTGCGGTTTGAAATTTAAGCCGCAAATTATCTGATGCAAATGTACGGATATTATTTGAAATATTGCAAAGTTCAATAGAAAGCCCACGCAAAGGGCGCAAAGTGGGTAATTTTGAGTTATTCCTTTGCGTTCTTTGCGGTTCCTTTGCGAACTTTGCGAACTTTGCGAACTTTGCGGTAAAATGAGAGATATTTGCGTTTTGTCAGCTTCATTTTCTTTACATCAGGATATTTTTTGCCCTATTTCCTGAAAAATACGTATTTTTGCGCCAAAATAAATCAATTCTCCACTATGAGCATTATCGAAAACATCATTGCGCGGGAAATCTTGGACTCGCGCGGAAATCCCACCATAGAGGTGGAAGTATGCACCACAGAAGGCGTTGTTGGGCGGGCTGCTGTGCCTTCGGGCGCAAGTACGGGCGAACACGAAGCATGGGAACTGCGTGACGGCGACAAAAATCGTTATGGCGGAAAAGGCGTTCTCAAAGCCGTAGAAAATGTAAATGAGACCATTGCAGACGCTTTGACGGGATTCCCGGTTACTGACCAAGCCGAAATTGACAAGATTTTGATTGCCTTAGACGGCACGCATAACAAGTCAAAATTGGGCGCAAACGCCATTTTGGGCGTTTCTCTCGCAGTGGCAAAAGCTGCAGCCGCAACCGTTGGGCAGCCTTTGTATCGCTATGTGGGCGGCACAAATGCCCGTTATTTGCCTGTGCCTTTGATGAATATTTTGAATGGCGGAAGTCATGCAGATAATTCGATTGATTTTCAGGAGTTTATGATTGTACCGCTTGGCGCAGAGACTTTTTCAGAGGCATTGAGAATGGGAACAGAAACCTTTCATTCCTTGAAAAGCTCTTTGAAAAAAAGGGGACTTTCCACAAATGTAGGCGATGAAGGCGGATTTGCTCCGAATCTGAAAAACAATGAGGAGGCAATTACCCTCATTTTGGAAGCCATTGAAAACGCAGGGTATCGTCCGGGTGAAGATATTTTCTTGGCAATGGACGCAGCTGCTTCTGAGTTTTATGACAAAGATTCGGGCTTGTATCATTTTCATAAGTCTTCGGGTGAAAAATTGACTTCTTCGGACATGGTTTCTTTTTGGGCAGATTGGGCAAAAAGGTATCCCATTGTTTCTATAGAAGATGGCTTGAATGAAAATGATTGGTCAGGTTGGGCAAGCCTCACGCAGCAACTCGGCAAAGACGTGCAACTTGTGGGTGATGACTTGTTTGTAACGAATGTACAATATTTGCAAAGAGGAATAAACGAAAAATGTGCTAATTCTATCTTGGTGAAAGTGAATCAAATCGGCTCATTAACAGAGACTTTGGAGGCGGTGGAATTGGCAAATCGCCACGCTTATAGCTGTGTGATGAGTCATAGAAGTGGGGAAACCGAAGATACGACCATTGCGGATTTGGCGGTGGCTACAAATTGTGGGCAAATCAAAACAGGTTCGGCTTCGCGCAGTGATAGGATTGCCAAATACAATCAATTGCTTCGCATTGAGGAACAGTTGGGAGATGCGGCAGTTTTTGGGAATAAGATTTTTAAATATAAGCGTTAATTTTGCGCCGCCGTTTGTCGGTGGGGATACTTACAACGGCGGCAAAATATACAATTTATCTGCTAACATGCGTTTATCTGTCCGTTCTGTGAAAGAAAAAAGACGCGAGGAAACAAGCAAAATCTGTGAGGAAATAAAAAGAATTACTAACTTTGCTTAAAATACAAACGACAATACAAAAAGTACGACAAAACTTTCGTATATTTGAAAGTTGCCTGCAAGCCCGCAGAGACATCACAATTATCAAAATTTTATAAACATATAAGATTAAATTTGCACTTTATAAAAACAAAATAAATGAAATTTAAGACCATTTTAATTTTACTGATTTTAACTAACTTGACAAGTTATTCTCAAATTACAAAACCCGATAGTACAACAAAACATATTATAAATCTAAACATTGGGTTTGATTACAACATCATTTCAACCAATATTGGATATGACTATTATTTTAAAAAATATAAAACTTCGGCATTTATTGATTTCACCCAAGGTTCTGCACTTTTAGGAACAAGTAATTTTAGAACTCAAATTGGTTTAAAAACTTGGAAAGGAACATTTAATAAATTTAATTTAAGAAATAGTTTAGCCTTTGTACATTCTCATTCCTCAAATAAAGCAGGAAATTATGATGGACTTGGGCTAAACTTAATAACAAATGCAGGTTTTACATTTAATCGCTTTGGATTAGGATTAGATTTGCAATACAATCCGTTTTTTGCAACGCATATAAAACATTCCGATTATTGGCGAACTTATTTTTATAGCAATGCAAAAGACGGTTGGTATAGTTTAACTTCAAATAATTTACGAATGGGTTTATATCTTTCTGAATTATTTGGCAAACACAAAACAACAGAGTTAAATTTAAAAGGTGGTTATCAATCCAGCGGACAATTCGACAAACTCATTCCTAATATTTATTTTATAATTGGCATAAACAAACGATTTTAATGAAAAACATAATAATCATATTCAGTTTACTATTTACCATAGCAAGTTGTACCAAACTTGACCCAAATGAAAATGGAAATTTAGTGGCAGAAACGGTAGATGAAGATGCCACATTACCAAGTATGAAATTATCCTCAACAAATTTGCATTGCCAAACATTTGGAAATAAAGACAGTGTAAAATTGTTTGTGCTTGAAGGAGGACCGGGAGATGACTTTAAGTATTTATTAGACTTAAATAAAACAGTTAGTGGTTGGAGTTTGCCTCAACACTATCAAGTTATTTATCACGATTACCGTGGTTGCGGACTTTCGCAACGCCATCCAAAAAGTGAATTGACAATTGGAAATTCATTAAAAGATTTAGAAGAGCTTATAGATAAATTTGCACCAAATCAAAAAGTAATATTGATTGGTCATTCTCACGGAGGTTTTGTAGCAGGTCAATATTTAAATACACATCCCGAAAGAGTTAAAGGTGTAGTTTTTATAGAACCAGGTGCATTTTCAAGTGAAATAAATAAAAAATTACCAGCTGTAAATGATGTTAATTTATTTGGTTCAGACATTAATCAAATATTATGGGTAAAACAATTAATAGGTATGGATAATCACCAAAAGGCAGACTATGTTTATGATTTAGGAAGAATAAATAGAAACAATTCAGGTAGAGGCGAAAGTTGTCCATCTGGAAATTACAGGTCGGGAGCTGCTTCTGCATTGGCTATTGCCATTGATGAAGTATATAATACTACTTATAATTATACAACAAATTTTTCAGCTTTTACTTCAAAGGTTTTATTTATTAGTAGTGACCAAAGTAAAGATTTAGGATACGACTTTCAGCAAACAAATCAAGCAGTGTTATTTCCTAATTACTTACATAAAAAAATAGTAGGAACAGGACATAGTGGACTAATTAATTGTAAAACAGACGAAACATTGAGTTACATAAAAACATATTTAAGCGGACTGTGAAAAGGCCAACAGGCAACAAGGGTTTTGCAAAAGTGGGACTGAAGTGCTAAATTGAGCATTGGTAATTCTAATGAACATTTGTGGTTTATTGAACATTTGTGCTTCGATTTCCCCACCTTCGCAAAGCCCTAAACCGTTGAAATGGTAGTCAAAATTTGCCAAAATACTGAGGGGTGCAAATAAAAAATTAAATAAAAAGGCAGAAAATTTAGATGTAAAACATTGATAATCAGTAAAGTATAATAACATGTTCGGCATTAGATTTTCAAACATCAAGGTAAGGATATAGAAAATATCAGTAAGGGAGTTTTAGTTGGCAAAAACAATGACCAAGAATTAATGATGGCAGGAAATGCCATTGAGCGTTCTCATAAGAACATCAATGAAATAAGAAACATCATGATTGATGAAAAGCATTTTCCTTATAATTTTCTCGCATTCTTAACATTCGATATTTACGCCAATTTTCGCTGCCCGAACCCGCAGGGAAAACACGCAGCGAAAAAACTCAAATACATTTCATGCTACACGAACTCAGTTTTTGGGAAAAAAATAGTTTTTTGTCCCATATAGACATCATCATCATCGGTAGCGGAATTGTAGGCTTAAATGCAGCCATTTCCCTCCAAGAAAAATGCCCTAAAGCCCGAATAGTCGTGCTTGAAAGGGGCGTTTTGCCGTATGGCGCAAGCACCCGCAATGCAGGATTTGCCTGTTTTGGCAGCATTTCCGAGTTATTAGAGGATTTAGAAAGTCGCTCTTTAGACGAAGTATTAGCTTTGGTAGAAAAAAGGTGGAAAGGCTTGCAAAAACTCCGTAACCGCTTGGGAGACACCAAAATAGGCTTTGAACCTTTGGGGGGATATGAGATTTTTACCCCAAAAGAACAAGAATTGTATGAAAAATGCGCAGAAAAATTGCCCTTTTTTAACCAACATCTCGCAGAAATTATAGGCGAAAAGGAAACCTATCGTTTTTCCCCCGAAAAAATCGCCCAAAATAGCTTTGCCAATGTTCAATACATGATAGAAAATGTAGCAGAAGGGCAAATAGATACAGGCAAAATGATGTCAAATTTATTGCTGTTGGCAAGGGAAAAAGGCATAGAAATCTTGACAGGAATTGGCGTTTCTGGCATAGAAGAAGGTGAGAATGAAGCTGTTATCATTTGTGAAAATGGCTGGCATATTTCCGCCAAACAAGTAATTGTCTGTACAAATGGTTTTGCCAAAAGACTCTTACCTGCATTAGCCGTAAATCCCGCAAGAAATCAAGTTTGGATAACAAAGCCTATCAAAAACCTCGCTTTATCTGGCACTTTTCACTACGAAATGGGCTACTTTTATTTCAGAAATGTAGGAAACAGAATCTTGCTGGGAGGCGGCAGACATTTAGACAAAGTAACAGAACATACGGACGAATTTGGCAAAACGGATATTATTCAACAGGCATTACATAACTTACTCACGCAAGTCATTTTTCCGCACAAACCCGTAGCAATAGATATGAAATGGAGCGGAATACTAGGGATAGGCGAGGAGAAGAAACCGATAATTCAACAAGTCTCCCCGCATCTATACGTGGCAGTGCGCATGGGCGGCATGGGCATTGCGATAGGCGCGCTTGTAGGTGAAGAAGTAGCAGCATTAGTAGTAGGGGGGTAAAGTGGCTCACTTTTGGAAAGTGAGCCACCCTAAAAAACCTACTTATTATACAAACTCCTCGAAAACTTATACAAAGTATCCTTCAAACACCAAAAAAACATAGATTCTGGCACGTTATTATCGCCACCTTGTTTGTTTTTGAGCCTGTGTGCCATTTCTTCAAAGCTCAATTCTGCTTTTTCTTTCAGAAAATCCTTGTCTTCTGCCCGGAATCTAATGCCAATTTCCCCCAAAAATCCCTTCACTTCTTTGTCGTCAAAAATAATATCCAAAAACTTGTAGAAATTTTCCAATACTCTTGGCATCAAAACGTCCGTTTCTCCCAACAACATTTCTTTTTCTTGAGCTAAAAAAGCCGTTTTTTCTGCCTCATCAGGCACAAAACCCGGATGTGACCAAGGCTCGGCTGCCATGTCATTTGTCATGCCATCTGCCAACTTCACTACGCCGCCATTTGCTGTTGCTTCTTTCGGATTTTGGGCAATATGCAGTTTGAGGGCATTTGGGACAGGCTTTGAAGTCGCTTTTTTGAGGATAAGTTTAGCAAAATCCCCCATGTCATATTCTCCCAAAATGTGAATATATTTGCTTCCATTTCCTGTAAAAATAAAATATAAAGGCAAATCTATGCCCAAAAACTCCGTAAGTTGCCCAATATGATACAAAATTCCTGCAAAATGCAGCAGCAAAACCGCTTTTAACGAATGATTTTCAATGGCTTTGGTGAAATTGAAGTCCTTGTTATATTTGAACATAAAACTCACCACATCAGACGAAGAAAAATTGGGGTTTTGAATACAAGCATTGTAGTAATCCTTGATAAGCGGATTGGCAAAAGGAATTTCATTGCGCTGAATTTTGCCGTCCATCATCAACACAAAACCATTGTCTTTGGGTCCGCCATTTGAGTTGGGAATTTGCGCAAAACCATCTCCCCAAATGTCATTTGCCGCAAAACGGAAGGAAGTGCTGATTTGTCTATTTTGCTTTTGTACCAAAAAAAGCAAGTCTGTTGTGCCGCCGCCAATGTCGATATTTACCGCATTTTGGGAATAATACAAGCCCTGCGACTGCCGCAAATAATAATAAGGGGCGGCAGATTCCGTTTCTTGCACGAGTTGCACAGGAATATTTCCAAACATTTCCTTCGCAGATTCCTCCCAAATATCCCGAAAAGTCCGCTTATCTTGGCGGCTCATAGAGATAGGCAAAAACCAAGCAATGCGGGTTTGGTCGAGGCGACCGCCATTTAGCAGGACTTTATTTTTGATTTGCCACAAAGTTTGGAGCAAAAAAGCCTTTACCCGCTCGCGTGCGGCGGTGCTATCTTTGTTATTTTCCAGCCCCCATTTAATATTGATTTCGTAAAAAGCATCTTTCAAAATAGATTCTTCCGAATCTATCGCATATCCTATGTTGATATTCGCAAACAATTCTCCTTTTCCCCCTGCCCTAAATGCAATGCCTTCGCAAGTTGCTGTACGAATCGGATAGGCGTAGGTCGCATCAGAAATGCCGATAACACTCGGCAGATATTCCCGTTTTTTGAAACGTCCAATGTCGCCCAAACTGCCCCAACCAAATTCAAAACTTTTGGGCAAAGAATTATCTTCGCCTTTTTTATTTAACATAACTACTTGCAAGTCATCTTTCGTAATGTCGAAGCCCTGCACAGCCATATTTTGGTTTTTGTAGGCAATATGCGTGTTTGACGTGCCAAAATCTACCCCAAAAGTGAAGGACGTAGAGCCACTATTTGCCGCAATCGAGTACCTTTGTCCCCAATCGGGAATGATGATGCCCGAATAGTTGTCAAGTTGTATTTCTATAAAGTCAAACGCATGACCTTTGAGCCTGTAATACGTTGAACCTCCGATATTTGGCAAGACTTTTGCGACCCGTACTAAGGCAGAATAGGGCAGCTCCTTTTTCTTTATAACATCTGAAAAACGATAAAAACGCAGTTTTACCTCACGTGTATCTTTGTCCACCAACATCATCGAATAGTCGTTGAGTTCGGGCGCGTCTGTGATTTGATAGAAGGGAAAAACCCCCAAGCCAAACTTGGCAGAAGTCGCAAAACGGCTGTCCACATATTGATTTTGCGCTTTTGTGATGGTATATTCTCTGTGAAAAGTGATGAATTTATTTTCTTTTATTGGCACTTTCAACTCTACAATTATTTTGTCTGTGCCGCCTATTGTTGCGCGCGAAAGGCTTAGATTTTTGCGTAAATCATTGAGGGTAAAGTAGTTAAAATAGTCTTTTTTGACAGGCAAAAGGTAATTGAAACGCCCATTATAGCCCGTATAAAAATATTCGTCATTCAAATCAAAAGGCATTTCTACCAAACTATCCGCCAAAAAGTCGCTTACCACCAAATACGGATAGCGAATATTGCTATTTCCGGGCAAAATGCGGTTATGCAGCAATTCTGTAACTGCTTCTGGCACAGGCATTTCAGGATTCCACGCGCCTTTTATATAGGTCATTCCCGGCTGATTGTAGCCATTTACCAACACCAAAGGCGGCGAAATCGTAACATCTGCCCCTTTTTCGTCCATGTACGTTTTATAATGTTTGACGGTTGGCGCAATGACAAAAGAACTATCTTTCTCAATTTCCACCACCACATTTTGCGCTTTACGTCTATAACATACCAATCCGCAAATGTTCATAACAATGTTTTTGCCCGTAGGAAGCGGCTCATATTCATTCTCAAAAGTGGCATAATCATAGTTCAAACCCTCCAAAGGATTGCCATAGGTTTTGAGATAATAGTCGATATATTGGGCAATTCCTGCAAATTGGTCATGTAAAACATCTTTGTTTTTATGATAAAATTTTACCATAAAACGCTGAAAATCAATATCTCTCAAATGCAAAGGCGTAATTGTATCATCAAAATAATTGTCTTCTGTCGTACTTGTCAAAGTCCAATTTTGGTTTCTCATTTCTCGCTGCCAATTCGGAGAAGTGAAAAAGACCGTCAAAGGCGAAGTTCCGCCCATGAGCTTATTTTTATAGGAAATGAGAATAATTTCCGTCATTTTGCTAAAACGAGGCTTATCCATTTCCATTTTCAAGGAATTAGCCAATACTTTGTGTCCATTCGGCTTTCCTGCCTGCATCAATGCCTCTAATTCTGCCGATTTTGACCAAACTGAAAAGGAAATTTCGCTGGCATCATTGGAATTATACAAAAACTGGAACATGTCAAAGCAGTCCGAAACCAATTTGTGGTACATAGATTCGCCCTCCTGCGGGCGCGGCATGTCCCGCGTAGGCACAGAAAGCAGCTCAAAAGAGGTTTCAAAGAGGTACATTCTCGCAAAAGGACTCGGCACAGAAGTCGCAGCTTTCGCCCCGCTTCTTTTGGCAACAGTGTCCTTAATTTGCAAGATTTCTTGCGGACCTATGACAATGCTTCTGTCCCAAGACCGAAGCTGCGGGTTGTGGTTTTTGTGGGGCGTGAATACGTAATGCTGGTTTGACATATTTTAACAGGAATATGAAAAATGAGTAAATATTTTTTTCTTGGGCAAAGATAGCTTTTTTTCTTGAATCTAAAATAAATAGGGGCTACTTTTTGCAAATTAGCCATTCTCAAAGATTCGTCTCGGAATGTCTTTGATGATAAAATACTTGATTTTGCCGTTCTTTTTGTATTTAAGAATCACTGCATCTTTGGGGTTTGTGGAGGTAAAAGGTTTTTGAGTTCCGTCATCAAAGGGAATTGTTAGGATGATGCTCTGTTGTTCAAATTGTGGAAAAAGGTTGTCATTTCCGACAATATAGCCGTTGTAGTAGATGCTATCTACAAAAATGGAAGGGATCAAACACCTTACCCTGATAAGATAAGTGCGTTGAATGTTGTTATATTGGGGTTTGTACGAAGGAGGAGTATTATTGCCTTTGTTCCCTTTGCTCCCAGCATCTGTTGATTTATTATATTCTCCTCCACTTTTTCCCGGATAAGAGAATTGTAGTTCTTTAGAAATTACTTCAAAATCAATGCTTTGAGGCTTTGTATTTGCTTTTTTTTGCGCAAAAAGAGGCAGAAATAAGCCAAATGTGAATAGGAAAAAGATGCTTTTTTTTATCATAATATTTTTGTCTAACATTAAGTAGCTTGCAAATGGGATAGATTTTTCGTAAATTTCGCTGTAAACATGTCATTTTTTCGAGAAATGACATGTTTACAGCGAAATTTACCCATCTCAAAAATTACCCATAAGATTGAATAATCTGCTGAAATATTCCGAGAATCTTGTCAATATCAGGAAGATAATAACTTTCATCATCAATAAATACCTGTTTTTCGATTAATTTCATGAATTTCCATTCGCCCCCTGTTACAGCGCAACCATAAATATAAGGCTGCGGTTTTTCTTTTTGTACGTTAAATAATTGAGCTGCATACATTTGTGCGAGACATTGCCCTTGTCCGTAATCCATCGCTTCATCTTTAGCTTCTACTAAGGTAACAATTGGGGCTTGCATGACGGACTTTTTGGGGTGTTTTGCGATAAAAAAATCGCATGCCCCCGAAAGGTCTTTTTTGTCATCAACAGACAAATCCTGCCCAGAATAGATGGTAATTTTTTCTTTAAAATGAACGGCAATTTCTAATAAAATCGGCGAAATCAAGCGTTCGGACTTGCTTTTTTCATTGATTAATGGCATGACCTTCGCAAATTCGAGGCTTTTTTTGAGCCAATCCGAAGGGGCTAACTTCTCAATATTGGGAAATAAATTCTCATTTATTTCTGTTATGTCAAGTCTTTCTAAGGCTTGTTTCAGTGATTTGAAATTGCTGTATCCCATCTTTTTTTTGCGTAGTTGAAACGCAAAGTTAGCGTTTTTTCAGCTGATTTTTGCTATCTTTGCGTTTATTATTTTACAACGAACACAAATTGAAAACAAACTATTTACATTTCGACCTTCACAGCCCTTGCAATGCGGATTGGGAAAACATGCTTCCCCAAAAAAAAGGGCGTTTTTGCTTGCAATGTCAGAAAAAAGTGATTGATTTTTCGCAAATGACAGATGCTGAAATCATTGCTTTTTTCAAAGAAGGCAAAAATAGTGCTTCAAATTGCGGGCAGTTTACGCAAAAACAGCTTGACGAAGGCATAAAGCTACCAGGCGAAATGCTGCCTTTCGCACCCACTTTTCGCAAAATCGCGGCAATTACGATTTTGGGCTTATCTATGGCAGGTTTGCCCATCAAAATCAAGGCACAAGGCGTAATAGAAGAAATTATTCCTGCTGAATATCAGGAAGTTACGCACAAAGTTCTCATTTCTCCCGAAAGAATAGAAGAAATAGATGTACCCGCAGAGTATAAGACTATTCAAAAAAAAGTTTCTGTAAAAAAAGGGGGCTGTTGTGCCGATTGGAGAGAAGTGGTATGTGAAAATCCGATAGGCTTAGAAAACACCATTTCAGACATTCAAACCATTCAAAAATGCTTGGCAGAAAAAGGTTTTTACAAAGGAGACATAGACAATGTATGGGGACAAGCCACACAAGCGGCTCTTTTGGCGTTCAAACGTGAAAAAGGCTTGGCGTTTAGCACAGAGTTAGAGGGAAATACCTTAAAGGCGTTGGGCATTTGGAATCCGTAACTGCCATTTTCTACATGGTAGTGGGAAAATACGGCAGTTAAGCTACCCCAAATCCTGTATGTTTTCTTTTTGCAGGAGCATGAAAAGCCAATACAATGTCGGCTTTTGCCACGCCTTCTACTACTAAGTCTTCTGCTACTTCTATATCTGTTCCGTTATATTCAATGAATATTTTTTCATTTTTGATGCGTGCATGAAAAAAACAGCCATAACTACGACTCATATTATCCCAACCATTATGGTAGAGTAGATAATGTTGATTTTCTTCATCTACTACCATATAAGTTTCTTCCTCTTGAAGTGTTTGGTTATCAGTGAGTTGTGCGGACATCCATTTTCGGAGGATTTGTTTGTATAATGTTAGTTTTTCCATATATATAGGATTTACGCAAAAAATGTTTTTATAGCCACGAATTACACGAATTTTCACGAATTAACAGCCCTAATTCGTGTAATTCGTGGCAAAAATGCGTAAGTTCTGATACAAATAATGTCCAAATACCCGTATTTCATTTTGTTAAAATATTTATTCCTAAGTCTATCAAAGCCTTTATAGGCACTTCCGCAGGTGCGTCCATCATCAAATCCCTGCCGCTTGACGTTTTTGGAAAAGCAATCACATCTCTGATAGAAGTTTCTCCTGCCAATAACATAACCCATCTATCCAATCCAAATGCACAGCCACCATGCGGGGGCGCGCCATATTCAAACGCATTGAGCATAAAGCCAAATTTTTCCTGTTTTTCGGTTTCTGACAAACCCAAAATATCAAAAATCTTATCTTGCACGTCTTTTTGATGAATCCGAATACTGCCCGAAAGAATCTCATTTCCATTCATCACCAAATCGTAGGTTTGCGCATAGACTTTTTCGGGTTCTGTATCCAAAAAATGCAAATGCTC
>JAYUZN010000962.1:0-1979 GCA_043751755.1 Bacteroidota bacterium
GCCTATCTTCTGCGATTTGATGGCTCACATCTGCCGACAAAGAAGTACTATCTTTTTCTTGATATTGGTGCAAAATAAAGCTGTCTTTCGCTGCGTCATATTGATATAATCCATAATCCCAAGTGCTTATCCACATCATATTTCTGCGTTTGTCCCAATGTATATCGGAAATACTATGGGAGAGAAAATGATATTCTTTTTCGTTTATCTGTCGCAGGTTTTGACTGTTTTTATCCCAAATAAACAAGCCTTCTTTGTCCGTTCCAATCCAGCTATTGCCTTGTGCATCTTTCTCAATCTCAATCACTTCTGTAAGGTTTTCAATGCTTTTTAAGGAGGGGAAACTGATGTTTTTTGGAGAAATAGGTTCAAAATATTGAAGACTTGGGTCCCACTTTGCAAAGCCTTTACTTGTTTTTTTCCAGATAAGCCCCTGTTTATCCTGCAAGGTTATAAGCATTTCTAAGGAATCCTTTTTTGGATTGAGAAAAGTAGGCTGTTTTGTGGCTTTGTCAAAATGGAATTCCCCCAAATTTGTATAAAGTAGGAGGGTCTGTGAACTGATAGAAGTCATTTTGAAGATAGCAATATAGTCTTTTTTATGCGAAATTTCAGCATGTTCTTCACAAAAAGGTCTCCATTTTTGAGGAATAAATTGGCGGGTTTGCGGGTCATATTTCACCAAATCTCGATTGTCGCAAGCCACATACATCTCTTGTTTTTCATCTATCAACAAGGCATTTACCCAGTTGTTGGGCAGGGAAAATGGCAGGGAATCGTGATAAAAGAAGGTTTCAAAGGTCTGTTTTTCAGGAGAATAACAATTCAAGCCTTTGTGTGTGGCTATCCAAATATTGCCTTGTGTGTCTTGTGCCAAATCTGCAATAAAAGCATCAGAAAGGCTGTTTTTATGTCTATTTTGAGGGAGAAAAATCTCAAAATGGTAGCCGTCCCAACGATTCAATCCATTTTCTGTGCCTATCCAAAGGAAGTTGTCTTTGTCGTGCAAAAAACAGGTAACATTTGCGTCAGAAAGTCCTTCTTTTTCGCCATAATATTCCCAATATCCTTGAGCTTGCGCAGAAGATAGCAAAAGGGAAAGTATGATGAGGAGAAAGGCGTGTTGCATGTTTTTAGGTAGGTCTGTAAGAGAGTGGCTCACTTTTTGAAAGTGAGCCACTCTTACCGCTTGCACAAGCTGCGTGCGGTTTGAAAAACCGCACAACTATTTAATTACCCATTTTTTCACTTCTTTGTGGTCGTCTGTTAGGATTTCTACAAAATAAAGCCCTGAAGTCAAAGGATATTCAAACTGCTGTGGCGTATTTTTTGTAAGGCTAATCTCCTCATTTACAAGTGTTTTGCCAAAAATGTCTCGAATAGAGAGACTTGCTTTAGGATAGGATAGGCTGCTTGTGAGCGTAAAATTGCCTGTTGAAGGATTGGGATAAAGACTTAAAAATGAAGGCTTTATTTTATCCTCTACTGCCAAAATCAAAGACATATCCGCTTTCCAAACGCCCGCAGCAATTGTACCAATATAGGCTTCATTTCCTTTCATGGTGATGGACGTTATATAATAATCACCCAAACCCGTATTTACATCTGCCCAAGTATTTCCTTTGTCTTGACTATATGACATTCCGTAGCCGTAAGTTCCTGCCAAGATAAAATCGCCCGTTGCATAAAAACTTAATATATAATTGGCAGAAAGCCCGGTATTTGAAAGTGTCCAAGTTGTGCCATTGTCATCAGAAATATAAATGCCTTCTTCTTCTGTGCCAACCAGAATCCGCCCATTTGTGTAAGCAATCGTTACGGGTTTTTTGTCGTATAAGCCCTGATAAGTCCACGTTACCCCTAAATCTGTGGAGGAGAAAACGCCAGAGTCTGTAGCCGCCCAAATGTTGCTGTTTTCAAAAGCTATGCCTCCGATAAAATGCCCAGCAAGCCCCATCATGCTCCATGTAGCTCCTTCA
>JAYUZN010000963.1:0-4182 GCA_043751755.1 Bacteroidota bacterium
CACGACTTGCGGACCTCGTGGCACATAGTCTTCTTCCAGCGAACTCATCAGCTCCAAGATTTTGCGCAGAGACTTTAGCTGCTTTTTGGGGATAGCCACCAAAACCATTTTTTTCATAATGTATTCTAAATGTGTGTGTTACAAAAGAAAATAACCTTTATCAACGGGGGCGACAGTTGCGTTCTTCTTTTTAGAACCTCTCCCCACAAGCTTAATTGCATGCCTATTATCTATTATTTCTTCAAACTTTGCTATCAGGTGTTTCATTGTCTTGATTGCCTTTTGTGGGCTTACCCAACCACTTTTGTTCTCCCGTTCCGTAGCCTTAAGCTCTGCTTTGAGGCACTCTATCGCCTGAACAACAAACTTGCGCTTTACCCGAAATCCGCCCTCCAAAAGCATCATAATGACACCAGGATACGCATAATCTGGTTTTCCGTAGCCAAGTTTCCCTTGTGTTATCTCCTCCAGCTTCGCATCTATGCCCTCATAGAACTCGCTAAACATGTCGTGCGCACCGTCAGAATCAGTAGGATAGTAACCCCAAGCTCCCATAATGTATTGTTAATTAAGATGTTACGATTGTGGACTACACCAACTCCTGCTCCTCAAAAGACATTCACCTTTGGCGCAATGACCATACATAAGTGTGGACAACCAAAGTGTGAACGCCATTTTTATACCAATTCTGCCTCTTTGAGCTTTGCCTCTATTGCTGCACGAATATCCGTATCAACTACATGGCTAAGAACATCAATTGTGCCTAATGACATGTTGGTATAATCGGATATAGGCAAACTCAAATACCTACGTGCAGTAGAGTAAGTAAGGCTATTGCCTGTATTCTGCTTGTATTTGAGCAATACCATAGACGTAATTTCGTCTTGTGTATATGACCCATTGAGCAATTGCGTTAAAAGTTGAAAAAAATTCATATATTTTTTTGTTTTTTATAAAAAACAACCCTACCTTTGAAACCAGAAATGATTTCATTTTTGATTTCAGAAATGATTTCATTTTTAAAATCAATTTTGATTCCACAAAGTAATAAAGTTATTTTCATATATGCAAATAAATTCTAAAAATAATATCTAAAATATTAAATTTAGAATCGTTCTAAATAATAAACATGACTATAAACAAACGTATAGATTTAATAATCAAATATTTAGATATAGAACAAGGAGAATTTGCTGATTCTATAAATGAAAAAGATTCTTTCATAAGTAGAATTGTAAACGGTGGTACAAATGAACCAGGATTTAATAAAATAGCAAAAATATATCAATTCTATCCTGAAATAAATCCGCACTGGTTACTAACAGGTGATGGCGACATGCTGAAAAAAGAAGAAAATAAAATGAATGTAGGGAATATACATGGAAATGACAACAATCACAATATAGTCAATATGAGTACACTGGGAGAATGTGAAGAAAGAGTGCGCGGCTTAGAAAAAGAAATACAAAGGTTAGAGGAGCAAGTCAAAGACAAAAACGAAATTATATCACTACTAAAACAAAGCAAATAATGGCACGTTACCATATATACTGCGACGAGAGTGGGCAAATGGAGGATGACAATTATATAGTATTTGCAGGAATTTGCATTAGCGAAACAGATAGAAAAGGAAAAGACCCGAGCAGCTATATATTCGATAAGCACCGAAAAAATGCTATTGCTAGAGATAATTGGCTGAATGGCTCGTTTAAATGGTCAAAAATAAGCAAAAAAACAATAAATTGGTATAAATCGTTTTTCCAGTGGTTTTTATCTTCAAACGATGTATATTTTGGGAGCTTGATTGTGGATAGACGCAAAGACAATAGCGAGTATGAACAATTATTAAGTCTATCCATATATAGAAATTTTGTGGAAATCATAAAAAATAAGGATGAAACAGCCGTTTTTATAATCCATCTACTTTCTGGGAAAAAAATATCCAATAAAAACCATTTTCAAGAAAGGCTCAACTATTACATTTGGGAAAAGGCAGATGATGATTGGAGCGACACTATAGAATCTTTGAGAATAGTGGGTAAAAATAGTTATGGTATCCAAATAGCTGATTTATTAGCTGGTGTAGTCAGATACTATCATTCTAATCATTATCACTCAAAAAGCGCAAGCTCTGTAAAAAAAGAAATGGCTAAATGTATTGATGAATCTTTGGGTCCACTATATCCTTCTAAAAAATATATGGGAAACAAAAAGCGAATTCATATATGGGATTATACCGCATGGAAAGAGGAAAAGAATAAAAGTTAAATAAAAACATTCGGCTTGGCATATCTTCTATTCACATATTAACTTATCTGTTGAAGTGTAGAAGAAAACGCTAATTCCATACATGAGTGCGGAACCTGCCAAGCCAAATGCCACATATCGCAGAATAATTTATTCCATACATAAGTGTGGACATCCTGCAAATACTGCTGCAAAGCTAAGGGAAATAAACATTAACGTAAAAAATAATATTCATTTTGTCCGTTTTTCGGGACTTCTTGCCAGTGCGCGAGGCTCGTGTGTAGTCCCGAAAAAGAAGAAAAAGCAAACAAATAAATTCTATTCACGTCTTATATTTTCACAATCATTGACAGACAAATATATGTTACACTACGAATTAGAAACAAACAGCGTAATCATCTCCAAGCTATTGAGCTTGCTGCATTATTTCAAGGCAATCCGTTTATTTCCTGCATCTGCTACTACTGATAGCGAGATAGACGAGAATAGTGCCGATTACAAGGCATTTTGGGCAGAAATGGCGCAAAAGGAGATAGATAAGAACGAAAAGACGAAGGGCAGAAAAGCGTTATTTGACTTAATAAACGAATAAAATATGGCTTACCGAGTTACTCACCTTTCTTCTTTTGCGAAAGATATAAAAGCCTCCAAAAAACAGAAAGAAATCATGGAAAAGCTTCCTGTTATCCTTGAGGCTATTATGGCGAACCCTCAAATGGGCGAACCTTTACTTACCAGTTGGGAAGGTTTTCGGCGGGTAAGCTTTGGCAATCGCCCGCAAATGCGTGTGATATTCAAGCATTATGAGTGTTGTTCTCCCGAAGTGAAAGAAAAAGGAGAATGTCGTTTTGGTACAGATGACGAGGTAGAAATAAGCGATTGTAATGGGCAGATTGATTTTGCCTTTCTGCGCACAAGAGAGGATTGTAATAATCTCTACGGGCAAAATCGCAAATATAGCGACCATTTTAGAAGGGAATAGGCTTGTTTTTCGGGAGTTACTGCCTGTGGTCGGAGCTTCTCCCTTATTTAGAATCATTCTAAATACAAAAAAGACATAAAAAAATCCATTATGCAGCCGTTTAGCACTGCATAATGGATGTTAAAGCGTTCCGTAATGTCAAAGAACTGGGGAGAAATTGAAAAATGAGAAATGAAAAATGGCAATAAATAAACCACTTTTCTTATTCCTTATTTCCCTATTCCTTATTTAAACTTCACTGCATCACACTTCCCCAAATCGTCATTGGAGAATATAATTGCTTCCGCATCAGGAAACTTTGCCTTTGCCCGTTTTGCCATGAGTTGCACCATTTTGTCCATATCTGTGGAGATGACTATAGGCGGGCTTATAACTGCGCCTATAAACTCCGTTTCATCAATCGGCGTGGAATATAGGTAAATATACAAGCCATTTATTTGCCGTATTTCGGCTGTATGGTTAGCGATGCCCTTACTCGGTCGCTTTAAAACGGCGGGTTCTGTAAGGTTTTGCGCTGTGGCTTGATTTACCCCTGATTGAATTTTTGCAGCTTTATCTGTATCGAGATAAACCCCAGTCTCTTTCAAAGTGTCCGAAGTTTCCGTTTCACTTTTTACTGCTGCAACGACAAAAGGCGTGTGCGCGTTTTTGTAAGGTGGCGCACCAATAGTTGAGCCAAGCTCCAATTCTGTAGCCTCAAGCGGCGGAGCCGCAAAGCCAAATAGGGCAAATAGCCCGCAAAACATCATCAATACTAACTGTTTCATTGTGTTGTGTAAATAAATATGCAGATATTCGCAGATAGATTTTTCAGGGTTTCAACCTTCTTGAAAGTTTGAAACCCTATTTCATTTACGACCAAGTGAACATGCCCGGGAAAGCAGTATCAAGCTCGCTTTGAATTTGCGCAACTTGAAGCTGCATAGCGGTTGTTGCTGCTCCTACGATTGCCG
>JAYUZN010000964.1:0-5515 GCA_043751755.1 Bacteroidota bacterium
TTATATGCAGAAAAACTAAAAGCTGTAGGAGCTGGGGTTCGCTTACAATTAACGCGAACCGACGAAAGCCTTAAAATGTGGAAAATCAAGACCTATCAATCCATTTTGACAGCGTATGAGCGCAAAAAAGCCGCTTATGATGCAGCGGTGGCGGGTGCTACGGCAGTTTCGAAATCCCAAATAGGCTTTATCAAAGGCACAAATCCTGCTATGAATAAAGTCCTGATTCAGAACGAATTGCAAAAAGGTTGCTTGCGGTGGCTATTCAACGACCAAAACCCCTATTCTGGCGAAAGCTATACTTCTTGGGCAGTGATGTATCCAGGCGGCGGCTTTGATTGGACAGATGTACAAGCCTTTCACGAAGGGCAGCTACCTGTTATGGGAATGACTGCCTACTCCATCGCACAAAACGACAAAGTGTGCTTTGCCCAAAGTTGTTTTGACTGGAATTTGATGAGCTACGAATTGCTGCCCTATTTTTATGGGGCTACCCTTCGATGGAGGCACCTCTATGACCTTGCAGATAGCGACCCTTTGATGCAAAACTTCTTGCAAGCTGGCATGGCAAAGGTAATTGTGCCTGTGCGCCCCGGTTTTGAAGAAGCAGCTTTGCACCTTTTGGCAAACGGCTATACGCCTTTTTTGGCTACAGGCGGCACTTTGCCTGCAATAGATAGCGACATTTATCGTTCTGTGATGGCAGAAATAACGGAGGCACGTCAAAATTTGGCGCAATCTGCCCCTCCTACTCCTGTGGGCGAATCGTGGAAAGTGCATGTTCCTACTACTTTGGTGGTGTTGCAATGCGATTCGGGCTGTGTAAGTGGCTCTGGACTGCCTTGCAACTGCCCCGAACATGAGTCGGACGGTGCAGGTACGCAACACCTTATTCAAGGACAAAACAGCCATGGCAACGAAAACAATGGCAATCAAGGCGAAAATAACGATAATAACACAAAATAATGCTTAATCTCCCTTTTCTCGCAAGGGAAAAGGGAGAATCTTTTTCACAAAAAAACATGCAAACACAAACCGATAACAAAACCAATATTCAAACGATAGCATATGCCTTGATAAGCGCAGGAGAAATGCAAAGCTATCAAATCGCCTTTGAGCGAGTCTTCAATCTCATTCCCAAAGACGTAAAAGTTACGCTAACAATCGATAGAAATGGGCATCTTCAGTACGAAAACGAACATCCTGCTATGTTTCCAGCTGCAACAGAGAAGGCAAAAGCCGAAACGCAGCTATGGGAGTTTTTGGGGCAGTTGAGCGACAGGCTCAAGCAGCAAACCTCTGCCCAAAACACCCAAAATGGTGCTTTTTTCTCGCACGATTTTCCGCAAGAGGTATTTTCCAAAAGCAAATACAAGCTGCTTTCGCTTGCGCCCGTATATGATACGTTTATGGGAATACAATACCTCAAACAATGGGAGGCAAGCCTGCAATTACAGCTTCCTGCCTTGAAAGAGGTAGTGATTATGGGCGTAAAAGTGCCGATTGAACCTGCTTTTTTGGTGGAAAATGCTATGATGAAGGTTGTTTTTTCTACGGGGAGAGTGAAGTCTCTAAGCATGAATTTCTTGCCTGTGAATACGGGAAAAAAGGAAATTGTGCCTTTGAAGGTGGCTGCAGCATCTTTGGGAGATTTGACAGCAGAAAGGTTTCCGTATTTGGCATTGCAGATGAGGAGAGAAGGGGAGTGGGTAAGGTTGGGGGAGAAGGGAGGGGGGGACATTTTTCCTCCAGTTATTGAAAATGGGAATATTTGGATTAGAAATTATGTGGCTACTAAAAATGATTATATCAAAGGGAAAACCATACCTGAAAAATATGATTTAGGTTATGAAAAAATATATGAAATAATTATGCAAAGGCTGAATAAAATAAAAGGTATAAAATGTTCAATAGATCATAGATTATATGAATACAAGGAGCCAGATAAAAGATATAATTCCTATCAATTTAACATTGTATGGGATGGCACTACCGCAGGTTACCCTAAAATGTTAGGGGAAATCTTTCTGCAAGCAAACCCTCCTATTGTGATTGAGATTCAAAATAGTGGCTCGACTTACGACGATATAGATGGATATAATATGGGGGTACTTAAATATAGCGCAAGAATAAATAGGTTTTGGTTTTATAAGCGTATTTTTACAGACCCAGAAGTAAGTGACTTATACATTTTACATCTTCTTACCCATGAATTGTGTGAAACGATTAGCCTTGCAAACAATAATTGGAAATTTAACTATCATGGCAGAGACCACCCTATTGCCCTAAGATTGGATATGGCTGCAATTAAAAATAAATATCCCAATATAGACATAACTGAAACGAGAATGTATGAATGTGTTAATGCTAGAGATGAGGATGATTTTATGAAAATAAGTAAAGAATTGTATCAAATAGACATGTCTAAAGACGACCCGCGTTTAAGTATTTTTTCATATAAAATAGGATCAAGCAGTGAAGATAATCCCCAAAATTTTACTTTTAAAAATAGTAAAGGAGAAGATATCTCTATAAAGATATCTACTTGCGGGCAAACAGTGGAACCACCAAGGATAGCGGCTCAATTTTTAGCAGAACATAGTGAACCTGACAAATTAAATGCTATTCAAAATGGGAAACCTCGCTATGTCTTTGAATGCCCTATAAAGAAAATAGCGGTAACTTATGGTGTGTATTATCTCTATTTCCCACCAGAATCTATTGGGGTAAGTCCTAATGGCAGTTATCAAATTATTGATACAACAAAAATAATAGAATATGTATAAGGTAACTTTATTTGTAATCATTTGGGGCTTTATGTCTTATAGCATAGCTCAATCAGGGATAGTAAATCGTTGGAATAAATCCTATTCGGAGCAAGCAGGAGTATATACATATCAATATATTACGCCTAAGGATACTTTCAACAAAATGTACAGCATTCAGAAATATGAGGTGAAACATATTTCAAATACTCTTCCTTTAACAAATGATACAAGTTATTATCAAAGGGAAATAATACTATGTGCAACCTTAAATCTTTCATTAGATACCCGTCAAAAGGGCGAGTTACCATTCGAGCCTTTAAATATTTATTATTACGATAGCGTGTTATGCGTAATTTGCTCTTTTCATATTTATCCAGGCAATGCTGAACAATATTTAGATTTAAAACAAGAAGCAGGGATAAAGGCTTTGATAGGAGGATGTTATTCAAGCCCGTATAAATTAATAGAAAAAAGCAACTATTTAAGTGATAATGGTCTTACCTTATATAAAATGTCTTTCTTTTATGACCAATACATGAAAGAATTATCTTGTCCACATGGAAAATATGTAAGTATTGATTATTACCAAGAGCTGTGGTATTTGCATAATATAGGCTTTATTTATAGGCACTATTGCTATGAAAATGAAGATTATTATGTATATCTTAGCCATATCGAAGGTATTCCAATAGATGATTACCTTATTAATTATAAAAATACTGCGTGTAAATATTACGGGTTTGAGTAATATTTAACCGTTTGTTCAAAACTTCTTGCCTGTGGCGCAGGACTTGAGCATAGTCCTAAAAAAACACCAAAAAGTAAGCTGTTTTTTCACAAAAACAGCTTACTTTTTCGTATCTTTGTCTTTCAAAGCAGCTTATTTGCACGTTTTTTGGCAAATGATTAGACAGGCAAAAAATGGCTTTTTCAGTTTGGCTTGTGCGGGACTACCGCACATACCTACCCTGCACACAATGCCGAAGTCCTGCCCAACTGGAAAACCAAGAACAAATACATATAACCATGACTAAATTATGCTAGGAATTAAAACAATAAGCCTACTATTTATCATAAACGCCTTGTTTAGTGATACAGTACTGGCTCAAAAGAAAACGCGCAAAGGTTTTTTGAAAGATGAACAAGCCTTTCAAGAAACTATCAAAGCGTGGGAAACGGCAAATGACATTCATTTGAAAAAAGGCGAATGGAAAACGGCTATAGATAGTATAAAACTCTCCTATTTGCCGCAGGAATTGTTATCTTGCAAAAATTTAACATTTATAACACTTAATGAACGTACAATTTATCAATTATTGCATCAGGATAGTGTCTTCAATCTGTTGAGCAAGTCGTGTAGTTTCAAATTAGAAATGAATTCTGAATGGCAATTGGAACAATTCCCCAGCAAATATAGGGCAAAGGTAAAGGAAATAAGCATGTTGAACGCAGGAGTACCTATCACAACTACCTTAGATTCTTTATTTAATTTGCTTGCGTCCTATCCTAATCTACAAGATTTGTCCTTACTGTTGTCTTGGCAAAAAGCGGATACTATCTATGCAAATAATCTAAGAGAACTGCCTAAGGGATTGGGCGGTTTAACCCACTTATCCGATTTGCACATTTTGGGAGAAAAAATAAATACAATACCTTCATGTATAGAACATTTAAAAAAATTAAAGGATTTGCGTATTTGTATAACAGAAATAAGGGATTTGAATATAGATTTTAGCCATTTCAAAAACCTGAAACAGTTAGTTCTTAGAAACAATAAACTCAATAACATTTCCGCTTCTGTATGGTTATTACCTCAATTAGAAGGCTTGTCAATCAGAGGTAATCAATTTTCGCATCTATCGGATAGCATTCGATATTTACGCAATTTGAAAATATTAGAAATAGACAAAAACCCTTTTACAACACTGCCTAATAGTATAGGGGATTTGTCTCAACTTACGTTTTTAAGTTTGTCGAAAGGAAATATGCAACAATTACCTAATAAGATAGCAGCACTTACTCATTTAACGAAATTATTACTCATTGATTTTGATAGCATTCCATCTATTTTTTTTCAGTTGCCTAATATTCAAGTATTAAAGATTGAAAATAGTAAAGGACTTTCATTAGGTAGAGAGATTAAATACTTGAAAAAACTACAAACATTAGACATGGTAAATTGCGCTTTTTATACTTTGCCAAAGGAGATAGGAAAATTAAAATCCTTACAATACTTGGGTTTTAGGGGGGATAATTTGAAGGAAATACCCCATCAAATAGGGTGTTGTCGTAATTTAGTGGGGCTAAGCATGGAATCTTGCCAAATTAAAAGTTACCCTATCAGCATTAAAAAACTAAAAAAATTGCAATTCCTCAATGCCGGAAATTATTGCGAAATATTTTTACCTTCATTCATTCCAAAAATGAAAAAAATAAAATATATAACAGGATTTAAAATGACACGTAATATGCCAGACCATATACATGATTGGTATCATTTACGACAAGTTCGTTATGAAGAATGGTTTAATCTATGGAATAGCTTTGAAGCAAATCAAAAATAAAAGCCGATAACATAAGCATTGCCGAAAATGCCGCCCAGCCGAAGCACAAACCACAACGCTCGGCAGCACTTCTGAAATGCCAGTCGTTATCCCCCATTGGTACAAAAATAATTTCCAATGCAAGCAATTGGCTAAATTTCTGGGGAAAAAGGCGTTTTCTCTCCATTTCATTACGAGAAAACT
>JAYUZN010000965.1:0-4596 GCA_043751755.1 Bacteroidota bacterium
CCTTGATTTTTGCAAGCTCCTCCAAGTCCTCCTTCTCCCATGTTATAAGCAGCAGCAGCAAGCGTCCAATCTCCAAATTTTTTATATAAAAAACTCAAATAACTACAGGCAGCTTCCGCAGATTTTTGCGGGTGAAGGCGTTCATCTACCGTTTCTGAAACTTCTAAGTTATAGCTTTTTGCTGTTTCGGGCATAAATTGCCAAAAACCTTTCGCACCTTTTGGAGAGGTAAGATTTGCCAAACCACTTTCTGCTACTGCCAAATAAAATAGCTCTTTTGGCAAGCCATGTCTTGTTAAAGTGGCTTCTATTTCTGGTTTATATCTTTGACTTCTTTTGAGATAATAGGCTACAGAATGCTTTGCGCCTATATATCTTGCCAATTCGCTGCGTAAACGATAGGCAACCTCTGCGATTTCCATCGGCACTTTTATCCCACAAAAAGTAGGGGTTTCTGCCAATTGTGGGACTTTGTTCAGGTTTGCAGCTGACACATTTTGAAGTTGAGCAGGAGCTAATACCTCTTTTTTTGCCTCAACTTTGCCAAACACAATCCTTTGTATAGGCTGCGGCTTAAACAAATTTACTTTTTTGGGAACAGCAATAATATCTTTGCTTTTTTGCCCTGTTAAAATATTTATTTTTTTGGGAACATAAATAATTGTTCCCCTTCGATTTTGGGCAAAAACTTGGCTAATAAACAGCAAAAGGATTAGGGCAATTTTCCTGCGATAGTCGTGCATACTTCGTATATATTTGAGCTTCCTGCAGATTGTTTGAGAATGAGGCTGTCTTTTTTGCTACGAACATAAAACACAAGGCTGTCAAAATTGTACGCCTCTTGTCCGTAGTCTGTTACGACATAATAGTGGGCAGCTTTGGGAAAAGGATACTCTACTCCATTGATTTTGAGGGTGCTATCTTTGCTGCCTTTTTCTACCAAAATGTCTTTGATTTGGTCGCTGTAGATACCTGCGGGCGGCTCTGGCACCACGCTAAAACGCTCGCAATAGATACGCGCCTTATAAGTGCCAACATAGGTCTCACGATAGTCCTTCTTTTTGAGTCCTAATTTTTCGCAACCTACCGCAAATAACAAGGAAAATAACACAGAAAATAACAAATAAATACGCATAATTTTAATTGAAAATTGAGAATTTCGGATAAACATAAAAAATTCGGAACTTTTTTCTTGGTAAATTAACATGGGAGAATCGGCAGCCCCGTAGGGGCGACATATTTATAGACGCAAAAATATGCTTAATGGCTGCAAAGATACGCAAAAATATCCATAACTATATTTATGTACCAATCTCGTCTATTAGTTTTCGGACTTGCATATCCACTTTTTGGGGAGAAAGAAAGAGGTTTTCCATCGCTTTTTTTTGCTTTTGACAGACCTTTTTGTAGCGATTGTAAGCATCTCGTGGGTAAGCCGTATTGAATGTATAAGCAGCAACACCCGCCAAAATTCCTACAGGCAGCATAACAAAATGAATCGCTGTCATCATCATCAAAAAGGCAAAGTAAGCAACGCTTTTAAACACAAATTTTTCGGGTTCTGGCGGCAAAAACTGGATTTTTTTTGCCCAAAAATGCTTATCTCCCACCACAAATTGCAGTTCACAGCCCTCTGTATTAGGATAAACTTTGCAAAGAATAGGGCATTCTTCTTGGGTCGTTTCGTCTAATGCTTCTATATAATAGTGTTTCACCCCAAACAAGTCCGTTTCTTCGTTTGCTGCAAATGCGGCAAATTTTTCGGCAATTTCTGCGGAATTATAATGGCTTTGAATCATGAATTTTTGTTGAATATCAAACATAGTGAAGATTTTAGGGCAATATTACGATTTTTTGTGTACTTTTGTCTCGCAGATTTTCGCAGATGAAAGCAGATGTCGCAGATGTATAACTTTCAATTCTCAATTTTCAATTCTCACATGCCAAATATTCGTTGGATTCAAAGATTTTCGCATTTTGATAAAGCCCTTATACAGCTTGAAGAAGCTGTAGTTTTGCAGACAGAAAGGGATTTGTCTAATTTAGAAGCTCAAGGTTTGATACAGGCTTTTGAATTTACACATGAATTGGCGTGGAATGTTATGAAGGATTTCTTTGAATATCAAGGAAATACAGAAATAAGAGGCTCAAGAGATGCAACGCGAGAAGCCTTTCAGTATGGTTTGATAGAAAATGGAAATGTATGGATGGAAATGATTAGAAGCCGAAATCAATCTTCACATACTTACAATCAAGATACGGCTCAAGATATTCTTGAGAAAGTATGTGAGCAGTATTTTAGCTTATTTTTAGCTTTTCGAGAAAAAATGCAAACACTCATTTAACTTAAAAAACATGGAATTTGGCTTAGAAAATGGAACAATAACCGCTATGCACCAAGTCTTTGCGCAATATCCGCAGCTTGAGGAGGTCGTTTTGTATGGCTCACGCGCCAAAGGAAACTACAAAAGAGGCTCTGATATAGACATTTCTTTGAAGGGAAATGCCCTCACTTTTACGGATTTGTTGCAAATAGAAGGCGAATTAGATGATTTGTTATTGCCGTATAAAATCGATATTTCTTTGTATAAACACATAAAAGATACAGATGTTCTGGAGCATATTGACAACATAGGGAAGCCGTTTTTTGCGCAAAGAGTGAACGGTTAGCAGTTAGCAATCATTTTTCAGCACGCAGATTTGCGCAGATGAAAGCAGATGTCGCAGATGTATAACTTCATTTTTCATTTCTCATTTCTCATTTGGGTTTTCAACACATCTATTTTTTACTTTTGCTGGCAGTTCCATTTTGGTACATTTATCAGCATATTTGGAGAAAAACAGCTCCTGCTGGTACTTTGCGCCTGCCTGCGATTGCGGGTTTTGTCGTGCAAAAGACTTGGAAAATGACTTTGCAGCCTTATTTATATTTATTCAAAGCCATAGGCATAGCCTTCTGTATAATTGCCTTAGCCCGCCCACAGACCTATTTGGAGCAGCAAAATATCTTGTCCGAAGGCATAGACATCATTTTGACGATAGACGTTTCGGGCAGTATGATGGCTGCCGATTTTTCGCCCAATAGATTGGAAGCCGCTAAGGAAAAAGCCAAACAATTTGTAGAAGCCCGCAAAGGCGATAGGATTGGCGTAGTCGTTTTTTCGGGCGAAAGTTACAGCGAATGTCCGCTTACAACAGACCATAGAATTGTAATAAGGCTTATAGATGAGGTTTCTACGGGCGTTGTCGCAGATGGAACGGCAATAGGCATGGGCTTGGCAACAGCAGTCAATCGTTTGAAAGAAAGCGAAGCCAAAAGTAAAATCATCATTCTGCTCACAGATGGCGTAAATAATGCGGGTTCTATTGACCCAAAAACGGCATCAGAATTGGCAGAGACCTATAACATTGTGGTTTATACGATTGGGATAGGACAAAAAGGCTCCGCTCCCTATCCTGTACAAACCCCTGGAGGCGTGATGTATCAGCAAATGCCTGTGGAAATTGACGAGGAATTGCTGCAAGAAATTGCTACGCAAACGGGCGGCAAGTATTTTCGCGCGACTTCTAATCAAGACCTTTCGGAAATCTATGGAGAAATTGACAATATGGAAAAATCTAACATCGAATCAAGCGCAATAACCCGCAAAACGGAGTGGTTTCGCCCTTTTTTGGCACTTGGTATGTTGTTATTGTTGGGGGAATGGCTGCTGAGGTATAGGCTTATTCGGGCTTTGACATAGTTCTGTTAGGAATTATCTAACTGTATTTTGCGTTACCTGTAGCTTAGGCTTTAGCCTGAGCATCTCAAAATTTGCCCGTTTCTGTCTAACGCAAGCTAAAGCATGCGCTACACATACCGCAAATTTATCTGTTTAGTTTATTTCTCACTCATACTTATGTACTTATCTTAAGTACGAGTGAGAAATAATTTGAATATATATTTTTGATATATCTTATTGATTATCATAAATTTATACTAACTCTCAACTCTCAACTTATAACTTTCAACTACTCAATTCTCAATTTTCAATTCAATATGCAATCTAATTTCAGGCAGAAACTTACCTACCGTTTTGAGCAATTCATTGGCAAGGGCGGAGTAGGCATTTTTATAAGCCTTTTGCTGATGTTTTTGGTGGGCTTTTTATTAGTCTATATTCTTCGCTTGCTTTTTCCTACAGAGTCAAATGGCTGGCTTACAGGGGCTTGGCGCACGTTGAAAGAGGTCATAGATGCGGGAAATGTGAGCCTTGCAGATGGAGAATCCGTAACGTCTCGAATGATTACTATGTTGAGCGTGATGATAGGGGTCATCTTGTTTTCGATGGTTATTGCCTTTATTACGACTACGATTGATACAACGATTGCGGATTTTCGTAAGGGCAGAGGCAAGATTTTGGAGATTAGGCATACCCTTATTTTGGGCTGGAATGAACGGGTAACGGACATTTTGCAAGAACTTATCATTGCCAATGAAAGCAACAAACACGCAAGTGTGGTGATTTTGGCAGATGGCGTAGAAAAGGAAATGATGGACGATTATATTTCTTCCAAAATAGCAGATTTCCGAACCACCAAAATAATTACTACGCC
>JAYUZN010000966.1:0-2132 GCA_043751755.1 Bacteroidota bacterium
GGTCTCCGACCACTCGAAGGGCAGCGAAACTAAATTCGTTGGAGTAAGTAACCCTTCGAGCGGGTGCTAACCCCTCGAAGTGGTTGCCTACCTAAATAGCTACGATGAGCCTATATATAAATCTACCACTCTCAACTTTCAACTTTCAACTCTCAACTTTCAACTCCTTACATGGCACATATTCTCTATACAATTCAAAACGGCGTAGCACGCATTTCCCTCAATCGTCCCAAGGCGTTCAATAGTTTTGTGATAGAAATGGCAAAAGAATTGCAAGCTGCCTTAGATGATGCGGCTACAAATGCCTTAGTAAGAGCCATTTACCTCACAGGCGAAGGCAGAGCTTTTTGTGCGGGGGAGGACTTGAACGAAGCCACAGACCCGAATGGACCCGGCATGAAAGCCATTGTGGAGCAAACTTATAATCCCATTATTACCCGTCTAAGGGCAATAGAAAAGCCCATTCTGGCGGCTGTAAACGGCGTGGCAGCAGGGGCTGGGGCGAATATTGCGCTGGCTTGCGACATTTGCGTAGCGGCTGAAAGTGCGAATTTCATTCAGGCTTTTTCCAAAATTGGGCTGATTCCCGACAGTGCTGGCACGTTTTTTCTGCCTCGTTTGATAGGTATGCAAAAGGCGACGGCTTTGATGATGTTGGGCGAAAAAGTCTCTGCGCAAGAAGCCGAAAGAATAGGCATGATTTATAAATGTTTTTCGGACGAAACTTTTGCGGCAGAATCGCTCAAAATGGCAGAAACGTTGGCACAAATGCCTACAAAGGGCTTAGGTTATACCAAAAAATTGTTGAATCTTTCTTTTTCGCAAAGCCTTGAACAGCAGCTCCTTTCTGAAAGGGATTATCAGGTTTTGGCAGGAGAAACGGCGGATTATCAGGAAGGAGTTGCGGCTTTTTTGGAGAAAAGAAAGGCGGTTTTTAGGGGAAATTGAGTGTTGGGATTTTGCGCAGATTTGCGCAAATTGAACCGCAGATTTTCGCAAATTTTCTTCAATCTGCGAAAATCTGCGTCCCTTTCTGCGGAAATCTGCGTGAAATTTACCCCATGTTTTTATACATTTCCTCCATCAGATTCCGAAAATACACCAATATCGCAAAAAGTCGAAAAATAGCCGAATCAGAAACATTGTAAGAATTACTTACCGCATATTCTGCCCCTTCTAACACAACAAAATGCCAATATCGCCCATTGACATATATGCCATATATCGGCTTTTCGTCTTGATTTTTGATTTGTGAGCCTATCATCGCAATCAGCAACTGCCCAAGTGGGTCATTGTCTCGGCGTTTTTCAGGCTTGTATTCATGCAAAAAAAAATGCGGCTTTTGAGGAGTTTGCAAACCCTTTGCCAGCATAAATTCCACTAAACCTTCCGTTGTTTTCGTGCCATTGTCATACTCAATCGACATCGCGCGTTGCGTAAAAACCTTGTAATATTCGCTCACAAAATTCGCTAAACCTATCAAACGGCTGATAAACATAAACTTATACTCATCTTCGTTCCAAGTATCCACATATTTAAAGGCAAGTTCCTGCAATCCGATGAGCGTTTGTTGCTCCATTTCTGTTGCTTCAAGTGGCAACTCTTGAAACATGTCAAACAAAGGATGTTGATACTTACGTTTTAGCCCAAAAGCCTGCCCTACTTCCTCATAAAGCCAATCTTTGAACGGTTTGTTTTGTGTTTTTGCCATAAAAATCGAATATTTGAGGCAAAGATAGACATTTTTGGGCAAAACAGAAAATGCTTGCGGGAAATTTGCTATATTTGTGCCAAAATACAGAGAATACTATTTATGTCAAGTTTTAGCGCATTCAAGACCTTAGAAGACGCACTTACGCATTACAATGTTATCTCAACAATGGATGACATTCTTTTTGTGGAAAAAACCTGCAAAATCCCTGCTTATTTAGCCGAAGAACTTGCTTTTACCATCACAGAAACAGCTTATAACATATCGGAAGCTGCGATATGTGAGGCAATTATTTATCCAATTTTGAGAGAAGTCTGGAAAAATTTTGGTCATGTGCCAAAGTGTAGACCTATTAATTGGTTGTTATAGAAATGATTTAGCCTAATTTTAATGACATTTTCCGCGCCCTTGTCCGACCAAA
>JAYUZN010000967.1:0-2134 GCA_043751755.1 Bacteroidota bacterium
GAAAAGACGAAAGGAAACTCAAAACTCAAATCGCGCGTAAGGGTGTTGGAAGCCCACAATCTTTTGCTACAAAATGTTATAAATTGACAATATGGACAAAAAACAAATGCAACACTTCTGCCCCTATTTGGAGCTATTTTAAATGGAAACAAGGAGGGGTGTGTCCTGCCTGCCGTATAAGTGGCAATCCAGAAGAAGATAGTCAGTGGTTGGAATCGGATTCGTGGAATGTATATCCCAATCCTGTACAAGACCGAATGTATATAACAGGGTTTTTGCAAGGGGATGCTGGACAACTGAAAATCTATAATGTTGCAGGGCAAATGGTGGCAGAAATGCCGATAGATGCAGCAGAAGGCAAAGTCAGTGCAGAAATTTCGCTACAAAATATTCCTAATGGTGTTTATTTTTACCAAATATTAGACAATAAGTACGAGTGAGAAATAAATTAAATATAAACAAGAATTGGAAATAATTAAAATAATAAGTAGTTTTGCGGTCAAATTAATTTCTATTATGGGCAGAAAACGTAGATTAGAAATAGACGAAAAAGGAGAAAAGCAGCTGAAGTCATATGAGCAGCACCACAGTTCTCCGATGATTCGTCAAAGGTGTCGCATAGTTTTGTTGAAATTGGGGGGTTACAGCAATGTAAAGATTCAAAGGGAGACGGGCTGTAGCTCTGCTACGGTTACGTCGAGTTTAGACCGATATGATTTTGGTTACAAGGATTTGGGCATAAAATGTATGCTAAATGTAAGGGGTCAAGGTCGGAAATCGGCTTTTCAGGCATCCGATACGGACTTAGTTCGGCAGGAGGTAGCCAAAGAGCGGCAGCGAATCAGTTTAGCGAAAGCGATAATAGAGGAACAAAAAGGGCAAAAATTGTCTGACTACCAGCTGAAATCTTTTTTAAAAAGCTTGGTGGAAAATACAAGCGAATCCGCCGCAGTATAAAGAAAAAGCCGGATTCGGAGCATTATGAATTGAAAAAAGAAGGGCTAAAAATGTTAGAAAGCTTAAGTGAAGATGAATTGATAGACATTTTTTATGGAGATGAGAGCCGAGTGTGCGAAACGGGTTATGTTCCATATGGCTGGCAATTTCCCGACGAGGAAGTGTCTATTGGGGCGCAACGGGGGCAATTTATCAATATATTTGGGATGATTAGCCGAGATAACCGCTTCGTGTTTGAAACGAGCCAAGGCAAGGGCAATTCCGAGTTCGTGATAAATGTGTTGGATAAATTTGCTCAAGACTTGAAAAAGCCTACCGTTTTAGTCTTAGATAATTGTTCCATCCACAAATCAGCGGAATTCAAAGCCAAGATAGGAGAATGGCAAGACAAAAATTTATTTATTTTTTATCTGCCAACTTATTCACCGCACCTCAATATTTGCGAAAGAGTTTGGAAAGAGTTAAAAGCACGTTGGATTAGAGTGCAAGATTACATTGATTTTCAAGCACTTAAAGATAGAGTTTTATATGTTTTAGACAATATCGGAAATGAATTTCTTATAGATTATTCTGAATTTAAATCTATTTAGATAATTACTCACTCATACTTAGCCAAGGGAATTTCTTGTTTTTCATTCAACAAAAAACCGTTTTGAAGCTGTTTATCATAGATTTCAAACAGCCTTTTTGAAGCCTTTTCATCTCCTTTGTTTATTTTGGAAATATATAAACTTCTTAACATAGTATATAAAGTTTTCACGCTCTCTAAAGGAAGTTGTGGAGCATCTTCATTCAGGGATTCCCATGCTTTTTCTTGATGTTCTGAATTATTAGGAAATAATAGCAGATTTACATAATTGTACAAAAAACGGAGGCTATGATGCGTTGCCAAATGTGGTGTTTGAGGAATAATAGCTAATATATTTGATAAGTCAATTCCTTGATTTTCAGAGGAATGTCCGATATGTGTCAAAGATAAATCTGAAATATGCAAGGATAATTTATTAATAAAATAAAAAATGTCTAAATATTGGTGCGTTTTGGTTAAATTCAGGTTTCCTGCCCGTTCTTTGCTACGAAGTTGATATTGCACCCCTTCCCAAGCCAACAGAAAACGTTTATAATTGGTATTGTCATCATTTACAGGCATTTTTGCCAGAGATTGCTGCATTTGTTT
>JAYUZN010000968.1:0-4890 GCA_043751755.1 Bacteroidota bacterium
ATAAGTAGCCCCAACTCCCAACAAAGTTCCCCCGGTTGCGGCATCATACCATTGAAAAGAAGCTCCTCCAGCCCCTGATGCCGTAAGGATACCGCTTGCATTGTAGCAAACCGTAATATTTGCAGCCGTAGGAGGGGCAGGGGCATTTATGGAAACCGTAACTGCTGTGCGAGGACTTATACAACCTGCCACCGTTTGTTGTACATAATACGTAGTAGGCGTAATGAGAATCGGCGTGATATAGTTTGCCCCAGTTCCGAGCAAAGTACCTCCTGTCGCCGCATCATACCATTCAAAAGTAGCTCCTCCAGCCCCTGTTGCCGTAAGGGTAGCACTTGTATTGTAGCAAGCCGTAACATTAGGCGCAGTAGGGGCAGCTACAAAACTGACCGTAACCGTAACTGCTGTACGAGGGCTTATGCAGCCTGCCACCGTTTGCTGTACATAATAGGTCGTAGTTGTAGTAAGAATCGGCGTAGTATAACTTGTGCCTGTTCCGAGCAAAGTACCGCCTGTTGCCGCATCATACCATTGAAAGGTAGCACTTGCGGGTCCCGAAGTGGTTAGGGTCGCACTTGTGTTATAGCATATTGTTGTATTTGCAGCCACAGGAGCAGCTACATTATTGACCGTAACTGTAACCGCAGTGCGAGTACTCAAACAAGCTCCCAGCGTTTGCTGCACATAGTAAGTAGTCGTTGTAGTAAGAATTGGCGTAGTATAGCTTGCCCCTGTTGCAAGCAAAGTCCCTCCTGCTGGAGCATCATACCATTGAAAGGTAGCCCCAACATTGCCCGTTGCCATAAGGGTAGCAGCCGTATTGTAGCAAATCGTAGTACCTGATGCCGTAGGTGCGCTAATGACGGTTCCTACATTAAAAATAAGCGGCACAGAGAAAGTCCCGCCATTATAAGTAAGATTAAGCGTTGAATTGTAAGTGCCTGTAGCCAAACTGCTGGGGTCAAAAGTAATGGTGGTAGTACTTGTTCCACCCGAAGCTGCTACGCCACTTGTAGGGCTGATACTTGCCCAAGCGGGTAAAGGCGCAGCTCCTCCCAAGCCCGAAACATTGGCAATAAAGGCGTTCATCACATTTTGCATCTGCACATTGGAAACATAAGCTCCAGCCACGCTTCCAAACAACACATGATAAATACGTGTTACCCCTGCAAGCCCCGAAACCGTATGGTCGTCAAAGTCAGTACTTGCAGCAAAAGTATGGCTAAGTCCGCCATTGTCTTTGATGATAATGAGGTGATTGATAGAAGGGTCTCCTGCATTATAAACCCGTTTCACAAAGCCTCTATAGGTATTTCCACAAGCTGTTCCTGTTAGTATAGTAGCATCTACATTTCCCGCACCATCTGCGCCATTATTGCCAAATATTGTAAAAGTGTTCAAACCGCTTACATCTGCGGCAAATACCCATAAATTATTGGTACTTACCAACTGCGTAAAATACTGCCCTCCTGCACCCAAAGCCCCTGCATTCGCAATAATGGCATTGTTAGAATAGTTCAAAGCTACACCTGCCCCCATAAGGTTGGTATTCAACTGATTTCCACCATCATACATATCATTTCCACCATCACAGATATTATTCCCACAAGCCCCGTCTGGCAAGCCTCCTGCACAGGCATTGCATATCGCTTGAAAGGTAAAAGGCGTAGGAATCTGGCTTACCACACTTGCCGCATTCGCATTGAGGTTAGACAAAACCATAGCCAAAGGCGGGTCGCAGGTATTCATAGACCAACTTAATGGGCAGCCCCCCGTATTGCTAATCGTTACTGTAGCTGTTACAGGAGAGGCACTACAGGCATTGAGCGTGATAGGCGAAGGCGAAATCGTGCCTGTTGTTGTGTTATTTACCGTTACTGTTACGGCAGTTCGAGGACTTGGGCAAGCCGCCAAAGTCTGCTGTACGTAATATGTAGTAGTAGTTGTAAGGACGGGCGTAATATAGCTTGCGCCAGAAGCCAAGAGCGTTCCGCCTATAGAGGCTGTGTACCACTCAAAAGTCGAACCCACCACTCCCGTAGCTGTAAGGGTCGCTGTTTGCCCGGAGCAGATAGTCGTTCCGCTTGCAGTAGGCGCAGGCGGCTGTGGGCAAGGGCTAAATAGCCAACATTCATTCGTGGCAGACCAGCTTGCCGCATTGTGTCCCACAGGAAAATAAGCCACCGTTCCTGTGGCATTTTCTATTCCACAAGTATGCAAGCCGCCATCTGTAGGCATACTTTGCAATACACAACGAATGTCATTGCTGGTTTCATAGAGTTGTATTTGAATAAATACAGGGTTTCCTGAAACAAAGTGTGGCACATTATTCCAACAAACCACGACAATCCGATTAGGAGCAGTTCCGATAGTTTGATAGGAAACCGTTCCTCCTCCAGGCGGATAAATATCCTCCCAAGTCGCTGCGATGAGGTTATTGGGGCTTGTCGGGTCGGGCAACAACTGCCCTGAACAACAACCATTTGTGGCAGTTGCATCAAAGGAAATGAAGCCATTGGAGGAAATGTAGTACTGCGTGTAGGGTATGCCAAAAAAATTGAAAGTAAAAGGCAAGCTAATTACCCCTGACATCACATCATCAGCCAACGTAAGGTATGTTCCCGCAGGTGCATAATAAGTTGGCGCGCAAGTAGAGACCGTATAATTTTGCGCAAATATGTTCGCCCAACAAGACAAGAACAGAAAAAATAAGATTGGTAATCGTTTTTTCATATACAACTAACATTAATCAAGTAAAGAGGCTGCATATATACGACTTTTTGGGGAGAAAAAGGGGTTTTTTTTTGAAAAGCAAAAAAGTAACTATTCAGATGAGTAGGGTTTTACGCAAAAATTGTTTTTATCGCCACGAATTACACGAATTTTCACGAATTAACAGCCCTAACTCGTGAAAATTCATGGCAGATGCATAAGTCCTGACTATAAATAAAATTACCACCGATTAACACAAATTAGGATAGTGAGCTTGCCAAACTATTCTTTATCTGTGTTAATCGGTGGTAATCTGTGGTAATCTGTGGTAACCTATCACTTTTACCTCACCACCATCACCTTCCCTTCATGCCTCCTGTCTCCATATACCACTTTATACATATACATGCCTTGCGGCAGATTTCCAATAGACAAGGTATGCGTGCTTTCATTTTGTAGCAAAGTCCAGCTATTTTTAAGCATTTCTTTTCCGCTAATATCGTAGATTGTCAAGGTTATCTCATCTGTAATCCCTCTATCTAACTCTACAGAAATCTCCTCTTTTGTGGGATTAGGATACAAAGCAAAATATTCTGCTCGTGGCGCAACCACATTGATTACATTAGAATAGCCATATCCTCCGTCCGTATCCACCACTTTTAGGCGATAGATATTGCTGCCTATATAAGGGTGAGGGTCTTGATAGCCATAAGATTGCTGCGTTTGCGTATTTCCTTTTGCCTCTACAGAGCCTAAGATTTCATATTGCGAAGTCGCAGCGTTCCATCTTTGAACCTCAAAATATTCGCTATTTTCTTCAGAAGCGGTTACCCATAAAAGTTGGTTGTAAGGAAGCACATATTTTCCCGTAAAAGAAAGAATTTCTACAGGCAAAGCCCCTAAAGTGCCTGAGCCACTTCCGCCCCCGCCGCCCGAAAACCTATCTATTTCATATTCTGCATAATAATGAGGGCCATAATTTGCCAAAGCCCAATACGTTCCCGTAGCTGACGCGCCATTATCATATTCCACATAGCCATCTCCATTGCGCGTAGGGGCTATAGGCACGCCTGAATGCCCGTCATACGTAGCAGGATTATTGTCTGGGTCAGGGTTGGGGCTGTACAAACCATTGATTTTGTACATTTTCATGTCCAACAAGGTCGTATTAGGGCTGAGAGAGCCATTGAGGTCAGAAGTGTCTTGTGCCGTAAAGTAAAACCGAACCTTCACAGGCGAAGTCGGCTGCGTGGAGGCATTTACCAACCAAAAACGATTCATCACATACCATAAAGGATTTTGAGGGTACAATGCCACAGGAAAAGCGATATGCTGCGCCGTATTAGAAGCATAATTTCCATTCGTAGCCGTTACCACTTGCAAGCCGCCCGCAATCGTACCTATGCTATTTCCATTTTTTTGGATAGAAAGCACAATCGTATTAGAAGCCGTATGATAATAATGCGTCCACCCCGTTACATCTGTACATTCAGCGTCCGCAAAATAGGTGAGATTGGACGTACTTAGCACATTGAGCGCGCCCGCAGGCGTAGTTACCGTAATGGTAAACGTGCAAACAGAGGTGTTGCCGATGGCATCTATTGCGGTTACAGTTACTGTATTTACCCCAAAAGGAAACAAACTGCCAGAGGCAGGCGAAGAAATCAAAGAGGACAAAATGCAGTTATCCGAAGCCGTTGGCGTAAAATTCACTACTGCGCCACACACTCCTGCGGAGGCAGCCGCTACGGTCATATTGGCAGGACAGCTAAGGACAGGAAAAGTAGTATCTGTTACCGTAACTATCTGTGTACAAGTTCTTGCATTTCCCGAAACATCTACGACCGTCCAAGTTACATTGGTAAAACCCGAAAAATAAGTGCCGGGCGCGTCATTGCTTACAGACGCAACCATACAATTATCCGCAGTTATGGGCATTCCCAACGAAACCCCTGTAGCACTGCAAGCCCCTGCATTCGGATTTACCGTAACATTAGCTGGGCAAGTAATGGTAGGATTCGTTATATCTACTCTATTTACCATAAAGGAGCAAGATTGGCTATTTCCGCTTGCATCTGTAGCCGTCAAAGTTACACTGGTCGTACCTACGCCACTCAAAACCGTTCCACCTGCCGGAGACTGCACAACAGAAAGGACTCCAGAACAGTTATCTGTAGG
>JAYUZN010000969.1:0-4582 GCA_043751755.1 Bacteroidota bacterium
GTTTCCGTAGAAGCTGCTTTGTTTTATGCAAAATTGAATCAAAAACCTGCATTTACTTGTCAAGAATATGACTTCTACAAACCTCAAAAGCCTTTTCAAACTTATGGTTGGTTAGGCGAAAAATTTGTCTCAAATCTTGAAACTTATCTTTTTACACAAGAAATTGATGGAAAAAGCCCTTTTGTTTGGCGGCAAGGTATCAAACATGATTGTGCAAATATTATGGAATTAGAAAAAGTAAATGAACAGTATATCAATGCTTTGCAAGAAAAGGTGGACTTAGAAGAAGCCTTAGTATATGGAATATTAAAAAGTTCGGACCTCAAAAATACAGTAATTCATCAAACTCGAAAATATACAATTATTACGCAAAGAAATGTGGGGCAGGAAACAAATTATATTGCTATGCAATATCCCAAAACCTATCAATATTTGATAACACATAAAGCCTATTTTGACGCAAGAAAATCTATTATTTATCAAAACAAGCCCCCATTTTCTATTTTTGGAATAGGAGATTATTCTTTTAAGCCCTTCAAAGTTGCGATTTCTGGGCTTTACAAAACCTTTCATTTTACCCTTATTTTGCCCCAAAACAACAAAGCTGTTATGCTTGATGATACTTGTTATTTTGTGGGTTTTGACAAAATAGAATTTGCGGTTTTCGCCCTTATTTTGCTCAATTCCGAAAAAGCAAAACACTTGCTACAAGCTATTACCTTTGTTGATGCAAAAAGAGTATTTACAAAAGACATATTAATGCGGATAGATTTGCTCACTTTGGCAAAAAATATAGATAAACCAACCCTAACCATAAAATTAGCACAGTTAAATGAAAAATATAGTTTCCAATTAACCTTAACTTTATGGGACAATTTTTTGCAAGAAATGGCTCCTACTCATCAGCAACAACTGCAAATATTTTGAGAAAAAACCAATCTCTTTTATTTTTCATTATTTTTCTCGCCATTTGCCTTCGCTTTTGGCGGCTATGGGACATTCCTTTTACCCATGACGAGTTGAGTATGCTCTCCCGTTTGCAATACGATTCTTGGGCAAAACTCATCAATGAAGGCATCAAACCTGACGGGCATCCTGCTGGCGTTCAAGTGTTTATGTATGGCTGGACAAAGTGCTTTGGGACAGCTGAATGGGTGGTAAAGCTCCCTTTTTTGCTGATGGGAACGGCTGCTATTTATTATCTATACAAAATCGGTAAGCTATGGTTTGATGACTTTGCGGGCTTGATGGCTGCTGCTTTTTTGGCTACTTTGCAATACAGTGTAATGTACTCACAGATTGCCCGCCCCTATTCAAGTGGCTTGTTTCTAAGCGTTTTAATGTGTTATTATTGGTCAAAATTTTTATTAGAAAATCAAAATAGTTTTCATTATCTTTCCTTTTTTGTGTTGGCGGCGGCACTCAACACCTATAATCACCATTTTAGTTTGCTGCTCGCAGGGATTGTATGGCTAAGTGGCTGGCTATTTGTGGAGGCTGCGGGCAAAAAAAAATACCTGTTTAGCGGCTTTGCGATAGCTCTGTTATATGTTCCACATTTGCCTATCTTCTTTGCACAGCTGCATACAAAAGGTTTGGGTTGGGTAACTGCTCCTACGCCCTATTTTGTGATAGATTATCTTTGCTACCTCTTTCATTTTGAATGTATTAACTATCTTTGGATAAGCATTTTGGTGTTATTGCAAATAGGGACAATGCTTTTTTTCAAAGGTTTTGTTTGGCAAAATACGCAGACTTTTAACCTTCGTTTTTTGGCAATTATATGGGCTATATTGCCCTTTATTATTGGCTATTTTTATTCTATTTATCGCGCCCCCGTTTTGCAAATGAGTATGTTATTGTTTTCATTTCCGTATCTATTATTATTTTTATTCTCTTTTGGCAAAAAAATAAGCTCCCCTATTTTTACTTTTATGCTATGTACTTCTTTGATACTCAATACTTATACTTTGGTCGTGAAACGGCAACATTATCTCCATTTTTACCAACAACCTTACCAAGAAATCACGAAATCTGCTACGATTCAGGAAAAAAAATTCCCCAATCAAACTACTTTTATGACAAATGCCTATCCTTTTTTTGTGCAATATTATTTGAATAAAGCGCAAACTCCTCCTCATTTTACCTTTATTGCAGATAGTTTGGCAGGCTATTCCCATTTTAGGCAGTTTATTCACCATCAAACAAACAAATATTTATTTTTAGGCTATATTTTTCCCGAATATGTGAAGATAGCCCAAGAAGATTTCCCTTTTATCGTAAAAAAAGGAGCAGGGTTCACGTATGAATGGTATCTGTTGGCAAAAGATTCAAGCTATTTATATCCAAAAGAAAAACCTATTATAGAAGTACATAGCCCTTACGAAGAGGTTACGGAAATGGCTGATACACAGGAATATGACATACCTGTTCGTTTTTTGCTACCTTATTCAAAAGAAAATAAGTACAAGAATTTGGAAGTGTCTATTGAGGTAAAAATATCTAATCTATCTGCTGATGGGAGGCTCATATTAGAGTTGTGGCAAGGTGAGGAAAGAATCCTTTGGCTCAATGCTAAGGCAAGTGATTTTGTTTTACCTACAAATGAATGGCAAAATATATATATTACGCACAGGCTCATTCATTCTGCGGACTGTATAGCAAAAAAGCAGGAAATAACGTGCAAAGCCTATTTTTGGAATCCTACAAAACAGCCTATTTATATTAAAAATCTTTCTCTTGCTTTAACAGAAGGAAATAAAGATATTTATTCATTATTTCAGGAGTAGCTTTGAGGTTTTTAACCACTTCGAGGGGCTATCGCCCACTCGAAGGGTTAAAAACTTAGCTTGTAAAACGAAATCTTTTGGGTAGGCAACCTTCAAAGGGCTTGCCTTACTTGACTACACAAGCTCCTTTTTACTAATTACCCACAGCCCCCCAAAAGTAAGCAAACCATTGAGTATCATCAACTCCATACCGAGTTTGTAAGAACCCGTCAGCATAATGGCTTCGCCATTTGTAGGGATTCCAAATTGCAAAAAATAGCAAATAAGCGGAGAAATGATACATATCATCGGCACATATTTGTCTATAACACTTCGTTTTGTATATAAACCAAAGGAATATAAGCCCAACAAAGGTCCATACGTATAGCCCGCAACTTTGAGGATTTTGCTAATGAGGGTGTCATCGTTTGTGGCTTGAAAAATGAGGATAATTACAAAAGTCAAAATGGCAATCGAAATGTGTACGAGGTAGCGAATCTTACGTTTTTGGGCATCAGAAATATTTTTTTTCTCAAAATCCAAAATATCTACACAAAAAGAAGTCGTAAGGGCAGTCATGGCAGAATCTGCACTGGAATAGGCTGCGGCAATCACGCCCATCACAAAGGTTATCGCAGCCGCTTGACCGAGTTTGTGGTTGGCAAGATAGGTGAAAAATTGGTCGGATTTGAGGCTGGGAGTCGTGGCATCATTGAGGCTTAACACGCCTTTTTCTATGCCAAGTAGCAAGCCTGTTTGTTCCCCATATAAATACAATAATGCCCCCAAACATAGAAACAACAGATTGACAAAAATAAGGGTTGCAGCGAACCAGTGCATGTTTTTTTGGGCATCAGCAATGTTGCGGCAGGCAAGGTTTTTTTGCATCATATCTTGGTCAAGTCCTGTCATCGCAACGGCAACCGCCATGCCGCCAAAAAACATTTTGGGGAAATAGTTGGCTTTGTGCCAATCCCAAAAGAAAACTTGCGAATATTTGCTGGAAACAATGTGGGAAGTCATTTCGCCTATTCCCCAATGCAATTGTTGGCAGATGATAACAATGGAAATGATAAGCCCTGCCAATAAGCCTACGGTTTGAATGGTATCCGTCCATATAACCGTTTTTACGCCGCTTTGAAAGGTGTAAACATAAATAAGCAGCACCGAAACCAATACAGAAACCCAAAAAGGAATGTGAAGAGGGCTAAAAACCAATTCTTGCAAGACAATAGCCACGACACATAACCGCAAACTCGCACCCATAAGTCGGGAAATGAGAAATAGGGAGGCTCCTGTTTTGTAGGTACTTCTGCCAAATCTTTGTTCTAAATATTGGTAAATGGAGATAAGGTTCAAGCGATAATAGAGGGGCAACAGCACATAGACAATGGCGAGATAGCCGACCCAATAGCCTAATACTACTTGCATATAGTCGAAGCTATTGCTGCCAACTGCGCCGGGAATGGAGATGAAGGTTACGCCCGAAATGGAAGTGCCTATCATGCCAAATGCAATAATATACCAAGGCATATTGCGGTTGCCTGTGAAAAAGGTTTTGGCATCATCTTCGTTTTTGGTGAAACGGGAGATGACAATGAGTATGCCAAAATAGGCAATGATGAGCAAGATGACGAGTTGTGGATTCATGTGTGAAATGTTTGGGGCAAAGGTAGGTTTTTTTTGCGCATAGTTCGGCTATCGCTCACTAAATATAGGGCTACCGCACCAAAATTAAGTAGTGAACAAAAAGATATTTTTCTCACCACTAAGGCACTAAGAATCACGAAGCAATGAGGTAAAAGAAGGAATCT
>JAYUZN010000970.1:0-5265 GCA_043751755.1 Bacteroidota bacterium
ACCCACTCGAAGGGTTGCTTACTCAAACGAATTTAGTTTCGCTGCCCTTCGAGTGGTCGGAGACCCTCGAAGCGGCTTTAACCTGAATAATTACCATAATCCATAAAATATATCGAAAATATTATAATTACCTATAAAAAATACCTCCTAACCATGCATATTATCCTCAATTATTCAATGCTTACCCATTATGCTCATAGGTCCGAAAATAAAAAAACTTCGCGAGCTTCGCAATCTTACACAAAGTTACCTTGCTGATAATCTGTTTATTACACAATCTACGTATTCCCGTTACGAAAAAGATGAGTTACATTTTACGCCAGAGATGTTGCAACGTCTTTCTCCCTTATTGGGTTTAAGCGTAGAGGCTATGCAGAAATTTGATGAAGGAAAATTGTTTCTGTATATCGAAAATATTTATAAATGTGAGCAGTATCAAACGGCAAAAGAGCAACACTTGACCGAAGTGCTTATACAAGAATTGCAAAAAGACAATGAATGTCTGCGCAATACCGTACAAGATTTGGGGCAAATGATAAAGTGGCTAAAAGAGAAATAACCCTGCATAAATTATGCACAGCCCTCTATGAATTATTCGCTTTTTGGAGGGTTTATGCGCAATCTTTTGTAGGATTATTTTTCTAAAAATAGATAAGGAATGAAATGTAAATAAGTTGATAATTTTATAGTCCCGTAGGGACGCGATATTTATAGAAAAAAACATGCCCCCGCCCCCTCTTGTTTTTCGTGCCAGCACGGAAAATGGGATAAATTGGGGGGATGGATTCTATTTTCTATAAATATGTCGTCCCTAAGGGACTAAGAAATGCTCAAAATGACTGCTATAACTAAATCATCAAGTTATTTATTTTTCAATCCTAAAAGGGAATAAACCCGAAATCCCTCTGCTTAAGGCAACATCAGGGCGCAATCCTCGAAGCGGAAAGAGAGGGAGACAAATTTTACTTTTATGACAAAAGAACAATTAATCGCAGTAATGCAGTTCCACTTAAGAAACTTTAATGATGAAGAGATTGAAATTGACGAAAATACGCTTCATCATCAAGTTTTAAGTGCTTCAGATGGTTTTGGTACGGCGAGTTCCAAAAATATCTATAAAGCAGTTATAAGATGGACGCTTAAACGAAATGGTCATATAGATAAGGCATGGCCAAATGATTGGTTTGAAAATTCTGTTAATTATTTAGCCTCTAATATTTTAGAATCATGACAAACAAAAATTTTGTATCTATTATTGGTATCGCACTATTTAGTAATTGCCTCTTCTCCCAAGAGCAGCCTCTCCAGATATCGCTCAATGCGATAAGAACAGAATTGAAACAATCCGCTATAAAAGTAGGGGTTCAATACATTCAATCTATGGATTCTCTTTGGGGCAAAGACCATTTTAAAGATTGGGATAAGGGGCTATTAACCTTCACGCCTGAAATTAATATAGAAACAGGCAACAATGATGCATTTTCAGCTATCACAGGAAAAATGACAGGCTTCTTTATGCTTTTTGATACGACACAAGTTAGTGGGGTAATAACTCCGAATACGGCTAAACTTTTCCATACGTTCCCATTTTCGGCAGGTTTTGAAACAAGTAATGCCTTTCAAACAATGAATGGAATCGTTGAGTTTGGATATGTCCCTTGGTATCAGATGCCTACGACCAAAATTCCTAATATCTTCAAAGCTACGACAATAGGGGTATTTATGCAAGCAGGGAACAAATTTATGATAGATAATACGCAACCTGTTGCAGGCTTAGGTGGAAATGTGGACCAAAGTAAAGAGGAAATGAATAAGCCTATTTTACGCGCTAAAGGAAGAGTTGGAATACAAAAATTTTATCGAAACGCCCAAACAGGAAGGGGGATTGGATTGATTGGTACCTCTAATACTTGGTACGACTTTCTTAACAAAGAAATATATTATCGAGTAGAAGCTAAAATGAGAGTATTTTTAGCTCAAGACAAATATTTCGATTTTGTTTATGAAAAAGGTTCGGGCGCACCGAATTTTAATCAAGGGAGTCAGTTCGGGGCGGGGCTAAGTATTTCTTTTTAATCTCTTTAAACTATCTATAACAATGGCAAGGCAAATCAACGACACACAACAATTTTCGGATAAGTTAGTGAAATTTATCCCTACCGAAATTATCGGCGCGTACATGGTATTAGCGGGTTTTTTAGGCTTTGGACCGGGAACAAATCTCAACACAAGCGACCATATGCAAGGTATTCTCATACAAGTGGTATTTTTTATTTTTCTGGTGCTAACCCCCGTTTATTTATGGAAAATAAGTAATGTAACTAACAAGATGCAATTACTCATTGCTACAGGCTCTTTTGCGGTATGGGTGTACACATTAGGCGGTCCTTTTGATGTTTGGAACCTATACAACTCTGATATCTCCTCCGTTACCTTGGTTATTTGGTCGCTTATTCCCCCCCTCCTTGTTCAGGGAGAAAAGCCAATAGATAGCCCTCAAAGCAGCTAAAATATTGCCGTAAACACTTAATCACTTCTTTCCTGCCTCATTGCTCCCCACAATGAGGCATTTTCACCTCCTTTTTCCTTCCCTAAATTTTGCCAACAGCCCTCTTGTTCGTGCCTGAATTTGTTTTTTCATAAAAGGAGACCAGCCCAAGAGCAAGCCTTTCCAACCCAATGCCTGACGAGACCATTTCCACATATCAAATACATCAGTATGTCGGATAATTTTGCCGTCTTGAAATTCAAAAGTCGCAGAAATACGATTGATTACCTTCCTATTTGTTTGGCTAAACACATATTCTGCCACCCAAGTAGCCGAGCCTGTCGAGTCATTTGCTTGCACATTATCAAAGGCAATGCTAATATTTCCTTTGCTCGAAGCGATTAACATGCGCCACATATTGCGCGCATCATCTCCCTGCAATTTCCCAAAAGCAGGGTCTTCAAATTGTATATTTTGATGGTAGCAGTTGACCATTCCTTCAGCATCAGCTTTGGCAAATGCTTGATAAAAAGTTGTGATTAAGGTTGTATTATCCATTTTTTGGCTGAATATGAGCTGTGTAAGAAGTAGAAAAAATACGCAGAAAAAACTATTTTTCATTTTTTATATAGAGATAACTGGGGTAAAAGTACGGAAATTTCTGGCGCACACATTTTTTTTCGCAGAAAAAAATGAAAATTCCTGTTTTACCCTTACCTTTGTCGTTTATTTTATACTTTGAACGGGAAAAATTTTCTTGTAAACATGTCATTTCTCCAAGAAATGACATGTTTACCCAATATCTCATTTTTTATACACATGAAAAAAATCTATTTCGCATTATTTTCGCTCATTTTGGTGGCTTGTTCTAAAGAAGAAAAAACCACAGAAACGGTTTCTGCCCCCGCAGAGAACAAAGCAGAAGCCGCTGCTCCCCCTGCTCCCTCCGCCGCTTTGCGCTATGCTGCCAATGACGAGCTGAATGTGCTTGCCGCTTCTGGCATCAATTTAAGAGAAACAGCAGATGCAAACGGCACGAAAGTAACCAATGTTCCCTACGGCGCAAAGGTAAAAGTGTTGGCAGATGAGTTGGGCAAAACCGCCTATTCTGTCGAAGAAGCCAAAGATTTTAAGATAGAAGGGCATTGGGTAAAAGTAGATTTTGGCGGCAAAATGGGCTATTTGTTTGATGGCTTTTTGTCAAAATGGGCAGCTCCCAAAAATCAAGCCTACGATTTTGGGGCTTACCTTGACAAAATGTGCAAAAAGGTAAAATCGGATAAAACCAAGCCCAAAAAAGCAAACCAGAAAGATGCAAATGTATTTGAGTATGAGCGAATTGACTATGCAGATGGCACACAATTTACCACTCAAGCTTATGAAGGAGGGGCAAGTGATGAAATCCGTTTTGCAAAAGGGACGATAACTTTGCCAGAAGCGTATTTATTGATGAAAGCGCTGACAAAGGGGGCAAAAATGCCTGTTTGCAAATATGATGCAGTCAAAAAACGCATTTATAGCGAAGGAGAAATGGAGTTAGTGGAAGTGATGGAAGAAAATGGGCAAATTGTGGCACATTATAGCGTAGCAGATTAAGAGATTACCGTAGCTGCCATTTTTTAAATGGCAGCCCTTTTCCTTTTCCACCCCCACAATCCCCCCCCAAAAATCCCCAACAGCACCAAAATCCCTCCCACAATTTTGTACTTCCTATACGGCTGAAACACAACAGGTTCTATTTCCCCAAGCACCACAAAAGCCGACCAAAAATACGGGTGAGAAGTCATTTTAGCCGTTTTGCCCAAATATTCTAATTTTGCATGGCGAAGGGCGGCATCTTTCGTTTCACCTGCGGCAAGATGCTGATAAAAAGCCGCCATAATTTGCGAAGTAGATTGGTCTTGCGCCGTCCAAAGGCTCATAACCACACTTGGCACACCCGCCTGCGCAAAGCCCCTTGCCAAACTCATCACCCCTTCGCCCCTTTGCAACCTGCCATAGCCTGTATTACAAGCACTTAGCACCGCCATTTGCGCATTGAGTCGCATACCATAAAGTTCGTAGAGGTACAAATAGCCATCATTTTCGCCCTTTTCTCCCGCAAAAACCAACTTCAAATCCATAGGACTCTCGTCATTAATAAGCGTGTGCGTAGCGAGATGAATGACATTATATTCGGCAGAAATGGCTTTAAAACGAGTTTCTGTAGCTTCATTTTCCAAGAAAACATCACCTCCTGTTTGCTTCGAAATCTGTAACACTTCTTCGCGGGTCTGTGTCAAAGCTGCTAATCCTTGACGAGGCGAGTCTGTTTCGCCTCGCGTAGAATGGGGGTTTTCTTTTCCTTCAAAAACAGGTGCAAAAGCCACACAAGGTTTGCTACTTTCCAGATTTGCAGGCAAGGGATTGAGCCAAATCGAACCCGAATAGGCATAGCTAATGTTGCGTTCTTTGAGCAAATAAGGCAGAGAAAGATAATTGGTTTTGCCTTCAGGAATGGCTTTTTGTATCAAGACTTCAAAAGGAATATAGGCTAAAATTCCATCAGGAATAATCAACACAGATTCTGTATTAAGTTGTTTTTCAATGGGTTGAAAAAGTTTTTGGTACAAAGAAAAAGCCGTTTTGGTAAAATCGGCAAAGGCTTCTTTCGGCGTTTTCATAAATTCTCTTTCTGACAAAACCCTGCGCAAAGTTGTTATTTCTTGGGTCAAAATCGTGTCCGAAGACAAGCTATGCGCCACCAAATTTTTTTGTCCTACATAGAAAATATAGGC
>JAYUZN010000971.1:0-6692 GCA_043751755.1 Bacteroidota bacterium
GTAGCTTTTGCAATAAAAGAAAGCAAAGAGAACAATACTAAGAAATAAACCTGTTTCATAATTATATTGTTTAGAAATTTGTGTTTGTATTATCCATAACGGGGTGGGCGGGATTTTCTGCGTCCTGCTTAACCAGTTCTGCGTGCGGCTGCAAAAAAATAACGGATGCGGAGCGTGGATTTGTGCGGCTGGGGATACGCTAAGTTTGTCAAGTTTAGTTTATCCCCCTTCATGGTGCATAACGACCGATATTGCCGATTTGCCTTTTGAGTTTCAGCCCTGTGCTTCGGTTAAAAGGCATTTTCGGCAATATTTTTGTTGGGAGAGTTTATTTTTCATTTCATTAGAAGCGTTGGACAAGGCAAGATACGGAAAAGAAGCGTAGATTTTGTACGGCTGATTTTTGGTATATTACCTATTAACCCGCCTTTTATGGGCAATCTTTTATACATTTTCCCATTTTATCAATGGAAATGCTTTTTCCATTTTTAATAACATTTGCACTTCCATTTTTAAATCCAAATGCCTCATCGTACTCAAATGGAATTACCTCAATACCCATTTTGTTTATATATCCCCACTTTCCATTTTTCTTAACTTCAGCTAATCCTTCCTCAAAACCATACATCCAAGTATCCTCATACTGCAAAGTAATTACCTCATTACCAGTTCTATCCACATAACCATATTTTCCATTTTTTTTAACCCACGCTAACCCCTCACTAAAACCATAAGTATAATCGTATTGAAACGCAACTACTACATTTCCCTTTTTATCAATGTAACCCCACTTACCATTTTTCCTCACGTCTACCAGTCCATTACGAAAATAATTAAATCCTTCATTTTCATATATAAGTGGAATAACTTCTTGCCCTAATTTATTAATAAATCCTCGCTTTCCTCCACTTTCTACCATTGCCATACCTTCTGAAAATGGCAATACATTATCGTACTGTAGTGTCGTTATTTCATTTCCTTGCTTATCTACATATCCAAATTTTCCATCTTCATTTTTCTGTACCTCAACAAGCCCCTCTGTAAAATAGCCCACGTAATAATACTTTTTTCTCCAGTTTTTATCCGCCACTTCTGTTTTAGATTCTTCCTTTTTTGGTTCATTTGTCGGTGTTGTTACAACAGGCTTTTCCACTTCAGGTTTTGCAGGCATTACAATCGGGTTCACAGGAATCGGGTTTTCCACCGTTTTCGCACTTGGCACAAAATAAAACTCCCTTGTCAAAGAGCCGCCGTTCCAAGGTCTTTGGACATTGTTAGTATTTTGCACCACTTTTGCGGTAATGTCTTTATACACACCACTAATATCTCTTCCTTGTTGTTTTATGCTTTCTACAAAAGCAGCCGCAAAAGGGCTATTGGTAGAGCTTTCGCCATCATTCGCAGTCGCACCCGTAGCAGTCGAGTAACCTACAAATATTTCTGCATTGGTAGAAACAGATGTCATGCCCCTTGAGGCAATAGAACGAGTAACTTTAGGAAAAGGATTATCCCTACACGCATCTAAAAAAATCATATTCAAACGATTTTTAGCGTTTTCTAAACGAGTAATCAAATCCTGCAATTTATAAGCATCTCTATCTACATCAGATTCTGGGTTTTGCGAACCTACTTTTACACTTACAGGCAAAAGGTAGTTTGTGCCTTTCAACTCTAAACCATGCCCTGCGTAATAAAATAAGCCTACAGAAGCAGGATTTGCTGCCAATTTTTCTACAAATCGGTCTATTGCGCCCCACATATTATTGCGGTCAGCATTGGTAACGGTCGTTACCTCAAATTGCAAGTCTTTCAAGGTTTTGCTTACGGCATCTGCATCATTTACGGGGTTTTTCAAAGGCGTAATTCCCTTGGCATCATAGTCTGCGTTTCCTATTACTAAGGCAAAACGCTTCTCATCTTTCCAATTTTCTGTATGAGAAGGGTCATTATTCGTAATATTTGTAGGATTTTTATTGTCGCCTTGTGTATTCGTTTTACTGCCACAAGCTACGCCTAAAACCACTAAAACAGTCAATAAAAAAGTATATTTTAGCATAAATTGAGTATATTATCTTTTTGAAAATGAGTTACTTATGAGAAACTTCTACCACAATAGGAACGACAAAACCATTTTGTACTTCGGCTTTAAATTTCATATTGCCTTCTTCGTATTGAATGAAATTTGGCGCAATGATTTTTCCGTTTAAGGTTTTGTACAAAATTTCAAAAAATGTACCTTCTTGCCCTTCCATTTGTTGGCAAATTTGCCCAATATCTAAAGCATCTTTGCTATACAACAAACACAAAATATCCGTTCCCGTTTGGTTGTCCAACTGAATATAGTGGTCTTCGTCGGGCAAAGCTACTGTATTTTTTGCATAATTCAAAACGGGCGAAATATTTGAATTGTAAGGAAATAGCAAAGAAGTTTTGCGGGTGTTGTCCATCGAAAAAGCATAAACGTAAGCGGGTTCATTGTTATCCAAATAAATCCGAAACCTTGTACCACTTGGATAAGGTTGAGCTGCTTTGTAAGCAAAATAATTGCGTGTGTTTGTAGGCGTAATAGGAGTGGGTTTGGGCGTATTCGCTGGCACAACGTCCATATTTCCAACCCTTTGAGAAGAAATAGGCATTTCATTTCCACTATCTAACACCAATTTTAGTTGCCCAGAAAGATAGGATTTTTGCACTACGACAGGCGCAGGCGCAGGTTTGGGTTCTTCTTTTTTGGGTTCGGGCTTGGGTTCAGTTTTCGGAATTTCGGGTTGCGGTTTGGGCGGAGGCGGAATATTTACCACCATTTCGCAAGCATAACGCACATAACGAAAGAAATCATCATACTTTATCCAAGCAAAACCATTATTTCCCCATGCTGTTCCCCAAGAATTGATAATCTGAAATGCACCTCCTGCCTTATTGTCATCATAAGCCATCACGCAAATCGCATGACCGCCCAAACTGCTTTCTCCGCCTTCGGGCTGCCAAATCTCACTCCTACAACGCAAAAAAGAAGGCATAGTTTCCATACCTATCAAAACAGGATTTCCCTCGGCTAAGGACTTCTTGAGTTTTTTCAGTTGAATCTCTCTGCTATCACTTGCATCTATCAAACGGGTAAAAGTTTGTATGCGATAAGGGTTTGCGCGTGCAACCAACTCTTCAGAAATCTCCCCTTGATAACATTCCTCACGAAAATCGTTGTATTTCAATACGCCAAATCTTTGCATAATTTGCATAGCAACATCAATCAAGCTCCCATTCCCACAATCCAAATCCACATCTTTCAACACCATAGATGCCGCCCGATAAGTAAACCCAGGCGAAAAGGTATTATCCGAAATTTGAGAGGTGCCGCTTAGTTGCTTTTCTCTTGCATACAAAATTGTCCTTGCATAATAGGAAGACGACCAACCTACACAAGTTTGGTTGTTTTGCCTTTCCACTTTTGGGCAAAACTGCTGCAAACTTGCCGAAGAAGGCAAATTATCATATAAAGCTCTTGTAAGTGTTGCCTTTTTAGGAATTTTATTGTATCCCGCATCATCAAATGTTAAACCCATTTTGTAGTTTTCATCTGTTCCTTTTTTATTGGAACAAGCTGCAAATGAAGCGATTGCAAAAAGAAAAACGAAAAATTTTGTAAAGTTTGTATTCATATTTATATCATTCAAAAAATCAGTGTGCGGCTGGCAAAAAACAACGGATGCAGAGCGTGGATTTGTGCGGCTGGGCATTGGTTGTTTTTGTGCGCTGGCAGTTTTGCGTTTAGTTTGTCGAGTGCTGCTTTTTCTCCAATCTCTCCCAACGCCACCGCTTGACTACGTGCTGCATGTGTTTTAGCCTTGCGCTTCGTTTATGCAACATGTGAGGCAAGCGAAATGTTCTCTGCCTTTATTTTTTTCATCAAAAACATCTATCTCTTTTCCGCTTGAGTTCCGTTTTATCCGCTAACCTGCCCTGCTTTTTCCGTATTTTCTGCGATTTCTGCGTATTTTCTGCAACTCTCAATGAACTTTTACCCTAAAACATGTCGTTTTTTGCTCTTTTTAAAACGTCAATTTTCAAGCTATGCTTTTTCTACAAAATTTGGAAAAAAAGGGTTTTATCGTAATGAAATGGAGATAAAACCCTTTTTCCCCAAATTTTGACTAACCAAAGTGCTTGACAACTAATGCTTTAAGTCGTGGCAGAGAACGCCTAAGATTGCCGATTTTTCGCTGCGCTGTTCGCCTTGCGGGTTCGGATAGCGAAAATTTGCGGCAATCTCTTTGTTCTGCGATTTTTTTATTTCAGTATTAAATTGGACTTATAAATTATTGTTTCCATTTTGTCTAACTTGGGTGATGCTTTAAAGTAAATTACTTCCCCTTCAACGTTTGTAATTTCAGTTACATAAGAAGGAATGAGAGTATCTATAACTAATCCATACTTGCTGCTCCCTTTCAATTCATACACTTGCAAGTAAGATTTCTTTGTTTCAAATATTAATTTTTGAATCAAATTAAAATAAGCATCATTTGCGCATATTTTTACGATATTATTTAGAGAATCTTTATTAAAACTATAATTTACTCCAGGTGAATAGATTCTAAATACTCTGCTTTTTTTTGAATCTACATATATATCGGAATATTCTGTACTTAGATAACGATAAGCTAATTCTTTACGTGGTGTTGTGTTCTCAATAGATGTTATTGGGAAAAATGTATCAGTTTTATCATAATGCCCTTTCTCTCCAAACTTATCTACTAACCCTGTTTTTAGATTTACTTTACTAATAATATATGTAGGTTCTTGAGAAACATAAACATCTTTTGTGTCATAAAAAAATCTAACCCATTGTAGATAAGGTAAATATTTATTTTGGTGGAAAACATCTGAACGAGGGCAAATGATATTTGACAATTTCAAGGTTGAACCTTTTACCTTAAATACACCTATTATGGATCCGTTGTACCATTGAACAGAATTATACATATTCTCTTTTTCATCTCCTATCGGAACAATATAGGCTAACATAACATTTTCTTCTTCTATAAACATTAGACTATTTGCGTTCAGGGTAATTATATCATATTCTTTACCTTTATGCTTAGATACTATTTTTAGTTTCTTCTCCTTTTTTGTAATTGTATCTATTTTTAGCACATAATTTGGGTAATTAAATAAATAAATATTCTTTTTTAAAGCAATGCCTCTAAAATCTGGTTCCTTCTCTAAAATATTAATAGGCAAAGTATTTAATATGGCATCTTGATAGCTAAATATTTGGTTATTTGTAAGATAATAGCCCTTATTTGTGCTACTTCCGTGCAAAAAACTCCCAACATAACTAATATTTAATTTTAATGAATCAACTATAAACACGCCTTTCTGGGCATATAATATATTGATGCTTCCTAAATACCATTCTAATAAAATAAAAAAAAGTGTGGCGTATTTTTTTTTCATAATAAATTTAAAAATGATTAAGCGAAAACTTTGAAAAATCGAAGTAGAAAAACACATGTTAAATGCTACTAATATTCTGTAAGAAACCTTTTCTTGTACTAAAAAGTTTCTTACAGAATAAAACATATTTTGTGAAATTATTTTTCTTAGAAATTTCACTTTACAAAGTCAAAATATGTAAAACTTTACCAAATTAATTAGGATCATCTATAGCTCCTCCTGATGTTCCTCCGCAAGTACCTCCTTTACACTTACACTTTGTTAGGTTGTAGGTCTTGCTACATTGATTCGCTCCTGTAGAAGGATTTGTGTAACAATAACATTTAGCAGCAACATCGTAAAGCTCGTCATAAGTGCCTGGTTCTTCTCCTATCTTATTTTCGTCAAGATAAGCACCAACAAACCAAATAGGACTATTAAAAGCATCATCTTCAGTAATTTCAGATACCGCCAAATCTGTTGAATTATAGCTCCAAAGAGTATAGCTAGCTTTTGTCAAATCTCTAAATTGCCCCACACAAGTTTTGTGTACTGTAATCCCGTCCCAATTAGTGTTAGTAAAATCCCCATTATCATTGAGAAAAAATAGGGATATTCTAGGCTTTAAAGCGACATTTTCCACTTGCAAAGTCTCTGCAAAGGTGCTGATAGATACAGTCTGCGCCCCATAGTGAGCCACTTCAATTGCATCTAACATTTCGTACAAGTCATTACCCGTTTGCGATAAATACTCGTTTCGTACATTTTCCAAAAGCGCATTGTAGTCATTTTCGTAAGCCTGTAGAAGGCATTGGTCTGCGATAATCTGACTTAGCTGTCCGTCTTCACTTAGAAAGGCTAAAGCCCTTGCGATTCGGGAAAGGTAGCCTCTAATTTCATCTCTATGGGCATGTAATGTAACCATAGAAGAAGGTGTTTCTCGCAGCGTAGAGCCTTGAGATAATTGAATTTCTTCTTTCTGCGTGGTCAAATTTTTACAGGCAAAGAAGAAAAGCAGAAAAAAAGCAAAGATGAAAATGATTTGTTTCATATTTCATGAGTAATAAAGAACAACATACCAACTTTTTCGTAGAGTGGCTTCACGTTTTGCATTTATTTCGTGTCTATGCAAAATTTTAGACATTATTTTTACTATCGCAGAACGCCAAGTGCTAATGCAGGCGGCGGAGCATTGGCATTGTGCTTGGATTCGCCGCTTGACATTAGCACCTTTGTTCCCTGCCTTTATTTTTTTTCCT
>JAYUZN010000972.1:0-9304 GCA_043751755.1 Bacteroidota bacterium
TAAACCTGCCAACATTTCTGTACCAGAACCTGCGAAAGGTACAAGTAATTTCCCATTTTCTACGCCTGAAATCAACAATAATCGTTCTGACAAACGCAACGGTTTTTGTGTGGGGTGTGTTCCAAATAATAATTCTTCTTTAGTTTTGTTATTTGGAACGTCCCAAACGGTGCGTAATTGCTTGTCGGCTTCTTTCAAATTATCGCTACGAAACTTTGCTTTTTTCGTTTCTTCGTAATTAAACACGTATTTTCGCTCGTTTTTGCCTGTATGAACCCACAAAATCGTTTCGTGGCTTGCTGTCAAACGGCGAGCAGAAAGGTTGGGAAAAGCATTTCTTTTGTACCAAACGACTTCATTAATGATTTCTATCCCCAATAATTGGCAACAAACATTCACAAAACCCGAATTATGATAGGTAGAATGTATCCAAATTGAGCCTGTAGGTTTTACTAAACGTTGTAACTGTTTGAGCCATTGCAAAGTGCCTTCTAACAACTCATTTTGAGAAAGTAAATCCCATACTTCGCTCGTAAGTTTCCAGTTTCCACCAAAACCATTCAATTTTTGTTTGCTGTCATAATTCCACTTTGCCTTCGTAGATGCGCCATAGGGCGGGTCCACGATTGCCAAATCAAACGAATTATCTGGCAACTTTGCCATGCCTTCGTAAGCATTTTCCAAATATAAAGCAATATTTTTTTCGATATATTCCATCAATCTTTTGCCGTTTTTGTAGCGCAAGTTACACATTTTATCGTTGCTGCTACATTTAATCTCCTAAATTATTTTGAGATTTGCGAATTTTGCACAAAAATACTAAATAAAAGAGAATATATCCCAAAAAGATAAGCATTTTTTTCCTAATGTTTGTCGTATGTAACAATAATACTTGCCCAGACGACTTGAAAGGGTCATTATCATTACATTTGTGTCTATTACTACCGTCATATTTTATTTTTTCTTCTATGGTGTTCTTTACTCATTTTGACAGCTTTTTCGGGAGTCATATTTTGTTCGTCCCATATTCTATCCGCTTCTGCAATGAGCCTTTTGCTATGAAAAGCTAATAATAATTTTTTCAATTCTGCTATATCTTTGGCAGTCATGGGAGCTGCAAAGGTATTGAGTAGCATGATTTGCCCTTCGTTGAGCGGGGTAGGAATGTGTGTTCTCATATTATTTTGAATGAAAATATATATCGCAAATATACGCAGAATAAAAATAATCTTGGCGAAAAATATAATTGTAAGTGCTTTTTGTTGTGGTTTTGTGAGAAAAATGTCTATCTTTGTATTTTTAAGCACAGGCTAAATTATATGCTACAAATCTCCAAACAATCTATTACACAATGGCTGCTGCTGTCTTATATGGCAGAGCAAAGCTATTTATCGGATAAAATTGCCCAATTTGGCAACAAATATAAGTCCTCTTTTGCCGATTTTGAGGCGCAAATCCATGCAGCTACAGTAGAGTCTTTTGAGGCATGGGACGACTATATCGAATGGAAAGCCTATCAAGATTTTTTAGAAAGTACCAAGCAAAAAATTACAGAAGTAAAGAATGGAGATTTTCATAAGGTTGGATAAGCAGGAATATATTTCTGATGATGAAGTATTGGAATTTCGCCAAAATGAAATAGCTTTTTATTGGTTGGATTGTGTGTTGGCAAAAATGCAAATGTGCTACCAAAAACGTTGGCTATTTGTCTGTTTAAATCCATCCTAAAATAATTAATTCCTTTTTGTATTCATTCAAAACTTTGTTCACCAAACGCTGTCCATTGTAAAGCTGTTCGTATGGTTCTCGGTCGTCATCATTACTTGGAAAATTGGCAGTTGCTGTGTCGTCTGAAATGTCAAGTAAATAGGTTTTTAGGTCTGTCAAGTTGTTGAAAATTGCAGAAGGTGCCCCTGCCTGCCATAAGTCGTGCAATACAACTTCATTGTTATATTCGTTCCATTCAGCAACAGAAAGCAAATCGTTAATTCTGTTCTATGAATACTCCTCTGCAAAGTTTATTTCATTCGGCAATATCTTGCTCTACTTGTATTTCTTCATTCCAAAAGTTGTCGATAAACGCCAAAAGTTTTTGTTTTGCGTCAGGGTAATTGTCTAATTGGTTTTTCGGTATTTTTCTGTTGTGAGCAACACAATTTCTAACGCTTTCAATTGGGTCTAATAAGTTTTTTACGTTTCTTAAAAAGGAAAGATGGTTTGTTTGAATTATTCCTCTTGAACTAATATAAGTTCGTAATAAATCGTAAGAATTGTTATTGATAATTAATGGCAGAACATCTTTTGTTGGAATGTCTTTTGGACTATCAAATTTTAAATATTCGCTAAAAGTCAAATAAAAAAATTTGTTTTCTAATTTCTTTTCCAAATCGTCTTTTCTTACATCCTCCTTGTTCACAATCTTAACTTCAAATTCTTCTAAAATGTCTTGGTTTTTATCATCATACTTAGAATAAAAAATAAAGGAAAAAATCTCTCTTATTTTCATTTCTATTGAAGCAATATCTTTATAGATTTCTAAATATTCGTTTAGCCTAACATCATCATTGAACTTTAAAATTTTGACAAAACCATTCTCTAATTTAATGCGAGAAACGAAACTTTCTATAAAGTCGATGTGTCTAAATTCATCATAATTTGTGAAATCTGTTACATTAATTTCAAAATAGCAAAGTGTATCTCCACAATTAAGCCTTTTGTTAAGTTTAATATTTAGATTTTCAACCACTATTGAAAAATCATTGGGAATTAGCAAATCTTCGTTCAATGTCAAATGCAAAGCATTACCAATAACCGTTAATGGTTCGGCTTGATAATTATGGATTATTTGAAAACTTATTTTCATATCAATTCAAGATTAAGGCTTCTATTTCCTGTTTTGCTTTTTCAAACTCGGCTTTTGCTTCTTCTTTGAGTTGCTCGGCTTGTATGATAAATGCTTTAATGTCATTCACAATTTCTTGCTGAATGGCTTTGGCAGGAATGGGTAGGTAAATATTTTTTAGCTCTTCTGCTGTAATCGCTGGATAACTGCCACCACTTGAACGCTGTAACATTTGTTGTAAGCAAATTTGAGTACGCAACATATAAAACAAATACTCTTTGCTTATTTCATCTGTTTTTACATTTCGTAAAATGGCAAACCCTGTGGAAGCAATAAATCCATCTTTATCTGCTTCAATTAAGGATATGGCTCCTCTATGTGGTCTGGTTGTAGAAACAATAATATCGTTGGTTCTTATTACCATTTTGGCTCGACTTGGTGCTTCACTAATGGGTACTAACGAAACATTGTTTATTTTCCCACTTGATAAGTCTATTTCGCTGATTTCTATGTAAGGAAATTCATTTTCAAAACCGTCTTTTTGGTTCCAAGTTTCTTTTGAAAACTCTACTAAATCGCCTAATTGAGCATTTTTTGTTTTACGAATATTGTCTAATAATGCGTTGAAATTAGGTAAATAAAAATGGGGGTCTAATCTGCTTTCAAATGTTGAAACTTTAACTGCAAAAGTGTTTTTTACTGCTACTTTTGGAAATTCAAAACCGATTTTTTGAGCAATATGAGTATCTAAATCCCCCAATATATTGAAAGCATTTTTTCCATTATCCTTTTTTATTTCATATGCATTTTGAAATAAATCTTCTATTTCTATTTGCTGTTTTATTGAAAGCTCTGGTATTTTTATTGTTGCAAGTTGTTCATTATTTAAATATCCTTGTGTTGTGATAGTTGCATTTCTGTAAATTAAATTTTTTCCAATATTTGAAGCTAAATAAATTGATAAGAATTTAGGTCTAATTCGTTTGTCTATGACACGAATTCTACAAACGTTTTGATTGATATTACCTCTTTCTATTGAATTTGGAACAAAGCCGACTTGCCCTAATGTTGCACCTACAACAGCAAGTAAAACATCACCTGATTTAATTTCGGAACGAACTAACTTTTTATGAAAATCTTCTGTAATGAATTGATTTACTTGAAAATCAAATAAATTAAAGTCTTGGGAACGGAAATAGGGTATTCCTTCCTCTTCAAAATTTCCACCTGTTGGTGTTGAGCCATTTTTTAAATCAATAACAATTTCGCCAATTCTCAAAAATGGTTTTTGGGAAATTATTTTTTCTAATTCAATAAAGTAAGGCTTGTAATAATAAGAATCTAATCTTTTATCAATTTCGCCCCGAGTGGTGATAAAAACTTTATCCTTCCATTCGGGGCTTATACGAAAAAAGAAGGCTCTCTTTCAAATTCTCTAAACAGTTCTAAAATATTGGGCAAATCGTTTTCATTTGGAAACTCTCTACCTGTTGCATCATAGCCAATTTTTTCAGCCATAGCCATAAAAATGGGGTAATCTGCTACGATTTCATTATTCGCTTTTTTACGAGCAAAAACCAAACTGCTTTTTACGCCTGCACCAAAGTGGCTAAATGCAAATTGTGGCAAAGAAACGATTGCTGTTATTTGGCATCTTTCCAACAATAAATCTCTAACATAGCTTAATGACGAGTTGGTTAAGATTCCATCGGGCAACACTAAACCCATTCTGCCTGTTCCTTCTTTCAAAAAGTCAATACATCTTTCAATAAAAAGGATTTCCGTTTTTTGGTTTTGTCTGCCTTCGCCTAATTTATATTGGTCAAGGTATTTCTCTTCTTTTTCTGCTTTTCTTACGATTGCTCCAAAGGGTGGGTTTGCCAATAATAAATCAAAATGATTTTCTTGAAAACCTTTGTGGAGTTTCTTTATGTTTTTTAGAAAAGTCAAACTGTCGGTACTAATTACATTGGTGTGTCCATCATCGTGAATAATCATATTCATTTTGCAGATACGAGCAATTTGGTCGTTAATCTCAATGCCATATAAATTCTTTTCAGCGAATTTGTGCCAAATTTTATCTGCTTCTTTGTCTACATAATCTCTTTCGCTGTCTTTTCTTACTGTATCTAAAACAGAAAGTAAAAAACCGCCGCTTCCACAACTTGGGTCAATTACTAAGTCGGTATGCTTGGGCTGTAATAACTTAACAGCAAAATCAATAATCGGACGAGGTGTAAAAAACTGTCCCATTTTGCCTTTGAAGTAGTCCACCATAAATTTTTCAAAAGCAACGCCTTTTGTGTCAAGGTCAGTTTTGTTTAAAGCTAACCCTTGCAAGTGTTCTACAACGCTATATATTACTTTTGGCTCAAGTCTAATATCTTCTTTAAAAACTTCTTCGTCTTGTTTTTTTGCTTCCTGATAAATTTCGTCAATGCGTTTAGCTACCTCATCTGCTGTTTCGTGTGTTCCTATTTGAAAACGATAAAAGTCTTTGTTTTTTGTTCCATCTTTTTCGTCTTTCATTTTGCAAAACAACAATTTTGAAACTTCGTCAAAGGCTGTTGTTGGGGCAAGTTTCCCCCCTTGCCAAACTGTGTCATGGCATTTTTCTAAAGCACTTATTAAATCTTCTCTTGTTACAACTTTTAAATCTTTGGCTTTGTCGCCTTTTATAAACTTGTACTTTGGGGCGTTGCCGTATTTTACGGGAATATCTGCAATTACATTTCTTTCCCTTTCGTTTGGCTTAAAACCGGATATGTCAAAAGCTGTTTTCGTATTTCCTGCAACTACCGAAGCATATCGTGAACGAATACTATTTGCATTTCCAAACGCTTGTTCAATGGCTTGTTTAAATTCAGCATCTGTTATTCCTTCTTTTTTGCACTCCACAACTAAAAAAGGTTCTTTACATTCATCGTCTGAATAAACAATGATGTCTGCTCTGTCTTCTGGTGTTCGCCTTGGAACAGTAATTTCTATGTCAATATGTTTTGCAGGATATTGATAAGTCTGCACCAATTCAACAAAGTAAGAAGCCCTTACTTTTTCTTCTGGGTTTTTGAAACTTGTCTGATAGTCTCTGTTGCAATGGTAGGTTATTCGGCTTTTATCTTCGTTGAACGAGATTATTCGGCTTTTCTCTCCATTAGCTATATTCTGTAAAATTTGTGAAGTATTATTCATTTATGTTTTGTCAAATTAATTAGGGACAAATTTACCATTTTTATTTTGATTGTTTTGTATGTTGGCAATGAAAACTCACTTTGCCCCTCGTTGCAGCCAATTTGTGAAAGTAACAGTTACAAGTATTTCTAAAATAGAATGAAAAATAGCAATAAAGATATTTTCCACATTTTTATTAGTAAATTGTTGATAATTTTATAATAACATTATCATTTCTTTTTCGTACATTTGCATTTATAAAAGGTAGTAATAAGGGTTGTAAGGCACAATTCCCTCATTACTACACAGTTTTGGATTTGAGACTGCAAAACTGTAAAACCTTTTTGAATAAACCAAAAAAATTGTGTCAGGGGTTAGTCGTGTTTCTGCCTAAGTATGAAATAGGAAGCACAAGTTTAATGACATATCACTATGGCAAAGAACACAGGCAATGGATACCGCAAAGGTGCTGTAAAAGACAGAAGCCAAACATATAACCCTAAAACGGAGACGTATGTAAAGCGAGATGCAAAAACAGGGCAATTTATAGACGTAAAGTCTGATGGTACACCATTCAAGGGGGTTACAAAGGAGTAAGCCTCACTTCTATTTTCACAGGCTGCTTATTTTGCAAAAAATAAGCAGCTATCATTCTTTAAATGTTAGACACAATGACAAAAAATGTACAAAATACCAACTATAATTGTGGTATTAGCAATGAAAAAAAAGTGGCAAACCGCTTAACAAAAGAAGGTGCCCAAACAAAGTTAAGTCCAGGAAGTCGTGGTGCGTATGATGTGCTTGCTGCTTCTACCTTAACAAAAAAGAAATGGGCTGTTCAAGTAAAATCTACTTGTATGAAAAATGGCAAGCCTAAAAATCTTACCCAAGAAGAATTTTCAAAGCTTATCTTAAAGGCAGAGGAAAAAGGGGCAACAGCTGTGATTGCTAAAGTAGATGGGCGAGGCATTAGTTTCACGTATGCGAAAACAGGGCGTAAAGCTGCGTTTTAAATGATGATGCCGTTAGTATTACGCTGATAAAGTGATATTAACGGCACCCATTTAGAAAAACTTATGCTCTGTTTGGGCTTGTGTGTAGTCATTTTGCAGGGATTTTTTTGCTAAAAAAATGCTTATCTTGTTTTTTTTCTATTACCAATATGCTAACCGCATCAAGCTAAGGCAAAACCCGTATGCACACCCATCTCAGGCGGCAAAAAAGCCAAAACCATATCCGATTTATCCACGCCTTCAGATTCTAACTCATCTACTAAACCTCGTTGGGCAGGACTAAAAAGCGTGTCCGCCCACCCAATCCGGATTCTAACAGCGTTTTTTAGACACTTGATTATCAGGCATAAGTGCCAGAAATATGGGCAAAAACGATATTTGGGAGGCTCTATAGCATATCTATTTGGTTACAAATAGGATTAATATGGTCTAATCCATACAATAAAGTTACTTGGTCAATATTCATCCACTGAAAAAATTGTAAGATAATTACATGATGTTGTCTCACGTATGTAGTATCTATTACGGGTTGCCTTACTAAAAAACAGATAGGCTCATGATGAGCTATTCGATTTCGTACTTCATTAATGTTCGCCAGTTGATTGAAAATATAGGTTTGATTAAATTGAGTAGTTGCGGTACTTCGAGGTCGAGAGGGAAAAATACTCAATAGGTTTCTTCCAGTAGCTGTGTATTGATGCTGTGCAAACATATAACGCCAAAAACCAAATCCTAATTCTGCAACTAATTTGGGATGAGAATAATAAGCCCCTAGTTTACGTCTTGCATCATTGATATTTGTGGCAGCTAATCTACATTGACTATTGTTAAAAACTCCCCCTATTGAGGCACTATTTAACAGCCAATCATTTCCTAAAACAGTAAGACAATGTTCATCTATTGCATTTCTTAACGCAATTTCAAAACAACTTACAATCGTAAATATTTCTTGTGATAATTTTAGGTTATATCTATACAATGTCATGGCTTTCTTTGTATTGCCATTACATGCCCTTAGATAACGGCTCATACGTGCATTATCTTTTCAAATTCAGAATATCTCATATTATTTTAAAAATTCTTATCAAAAAATTTGTATATATGAAAAAAGAGTCCTACTTTTGCAGTATCTTATTCCCGTTAGTCCCTGAAGCAATTCAAACTAGCGGGTTCCGTTTTTTATAAGGTACTGGTACTGACCAAGCATTACAGAAGTCATTACTACGAACTTGAAACTTATTGGGTAGTGTGTCAATTTGTACATAGCCCTTCTATGCCAAGGCGAAACCCGTATGCACACGCATCTCAGGCGGCAAAAAAGCCAAAACAATATCCGATTTATCCACGCCTTCAGATTCTAATTCATCTACTAAGGCATCTTCAGTATTATTTTGTTGTATCCATATTTTTTCGCCAATAATATCAAAATGAATGGCTGAAAAGTAATAAAACCTATCCTTTTCCCAACCCACATACATGAGAATATAATGGTGATTTTCCCTGTCTATCACTATTTCTGCCCGAACTTCGGGAGATTGTGGGTGCGATATTTTGTATCTGTCTGCTAAGAGATGTGTGAGAATATCTGAATATTTTAAGATTTTATCCATTGTACTATCGTTTCGGTTTCTGAATCAAAAATTAAGTCTAAGGGGTCATCTGTGATTTTCCAGCCGTCCTTTTCAAGGGCATTTCGCACACAATTATGATAAATATCCTTTGCCATTTTCGCTAACATTTGAGCTACAAAAGTAAGCAATTTTTCTGTTTGCATAAAATATTTCTTTGTCTAATCTTTTTTCCTTTACAAAGATAGGCATAGCCGCCCGTTAGCCTCGTTAGGCAGGACTTCTGGGCTGTGTGCGGGCTTTTGCGCAGTCCTTCCCAACCCTGCCCTCAAAAAGCCTTTTTTGTTTCAGCCCATTTTCCCTTTAAAAGATAGGCAGAGAAACCCTTTTTTCACAAAGCCCTTTGTTTTTTCTGAAAAAAATAACTATCTTTGTCCGAAAATAACCAATAAATCAGACAAACATGAATCCACAAACCATAGACACACAGGAATTAAAAGCTGCCTTACTGCAATTAGCGCAGTCAGATAAGGCATTTATGCAGCAACTTTTTCAGCAAACGCTGCTGAATATAACACAAGAAGATATAGAAAAATGAGATTCAATAGAAATCCGAAAACACTTGCGAGACAAATATCGACACAAAGGCGGCGTAAAAATGCGTGTTATAAAATCGCTACAAAAACTGTTTAAAGATGCCCCTACAGCTG
>JAYUZN010000973.1:0-4579 GCA_043751755.1 Bacteroidota bacterium
AAAGGCAAAGGTTTTGAACTTGCCGAAAAAGACCAAACCAAATGGCACGCACCGGGTTTGTTTGACAAAATTACGGGCGAAATCAAAAAATCGCTTTCCACAGCTCCAAAACCGCCCAAATATCAAGATGTTTTTGGTTGGACAATGATAGAATTAGCGGAGCAAAATGAGAAAATAATGGGCGTAACCCCCGCTATGCCAAGTGGTTGTAGTTTGGGTTTTATGATGAAAGAAATGCCTGATAGAGCTTTTGATGTAGGCATAGCAGAGCAACATGCGGTTACTTTTTCGGCAGGATTGGCGACACAAGGGCTTTTGCCGTTTTGCAATATTTATTCTTCTTTCATGCAGCGCGCCTACGACCAAGTAATTCATGATGTGTGTATTCAAAACTTGAATGTTGTTTTTTGCTTAGACAGGGGCGGATTAGTAGGCGCAGACGGGGCTACGCATCATGGGGCGTATGATTTGGCATTTTTTCGTTGCATTCCTAACATGGTGGTTTCTGCGCCCATGAATGAACAGGAACTGCGTAATCTGATGTTTACGGCCTCACAGCCCAACATGGGTCCCTTTTCGATTCGCTACCCACGTGGCGAAGGGGTAATGCTGAATTGGCGCACGCCTTTTGAGCTGCTTCCCGTAGGCAAAGGCAGAAAAGTAACAGAAGGCGAAGAAATCGCGATTCTTTCTATCGGACATCCCGGAAATTTCGTGCAAGATGCCCTGAAAGAATTGAATGAAATGAGTATTTTTCCTGCGCATTATGATATGCGTTTCGTCAAACCCTTAGATGAAGCTATGTTACATGAGGTTTTTTCTCATTACAAAAAAGTGATAACGATAGAAGATGGCTGTATTATGGGCGGTTTTGGAGCGGCTATCGGGGAGTTTATGATGGATAATGGCTACTCTGCGCAGGTAAAACGCCTTGGGATTCCGGATAGATATGTGCATCATGGCACGCCTGAACAGCTTTTTGCGGAATGTGGCTACGATAGGACAGGGATTGTGAAAGCACTAGGAGAGATGATGAAGATAGCGGTAGGGGTGTTGTAGGCTTTTTTGCCAAGGTGTCATCTCTTCAATGGTAAATATCCAATAGGGGCGTATTTTTTATAGAAATATCCAAAACCCGCGCTCTTTTAGCTTCGTAGGAGCTACAGCTTATAAAAAACATGAAATTCACATTACAACATACTGATTCCGCCACAAAAGCCCGTGCAGGCTTGCTTGAAACGGCGCATGGCAACATAGAAACGCCTATTTTTATGCCTGTGGGAACGGTAGGGACAGTCAAAGCCGTTTCGCAGCAAGAACTTGTAACTTCGGTAAAGGCGCAGATTATTTTGGGAAATACCTATCACCTGTATTTGCGCCCCAAAAATGAAGTCTTAGAAGCGGCAGGAGGCTTGCATAAATTCATGCATTGGGACAAGCCTATTCTCACAGATAGTGGCGGTTTTCAAGTATATAGCCTTTCCCACAATCGAAAATTGACCGAAGAAGGGGCTATTTTTCAGTCGCATCTTGACGGCTCAAAACACTTGTTTACCCCTGAAAATGTGATAGATACGCAGCGCAAAATCGGCTCGGATATTATGATGGTCTTGGACGAATGTACGCCTTATCCTTGCGAATATGGCTATGCCAAAAAATCTATGGAACTCACGCATAGGTGGGCTGCTCGTTGCAAAAAACATTGGCAGGAAACTGAGCCTTTGTATGGTTATACGCAAACTTTATTTCCCATTGTGCAAGGAAGCACTTACAGAGATTTGCGCGTACAATCTGCCGAAGCGATAGCGGCATTGGAGATGGAAGGCAATGCGATTGGTGGCTTGTCGGTGGGCGAACCTGCGGCGGATATGTATGAAATGACGGAGTTGGTGTGTGGAATTTTGCCTGTAGAAAAACCCCGTTATTTGATGGGAGTGGGTACACCTGAAAATTTGTTGGAATGTATTGCCTTGGGCATAGATATGTTTGATTGTGTGATGCCTACGAGAAATGCCCGACATGGATTGTTATTTACCAAAAATGGCATCAGAAATATCAAAAATGCCAAATATGCACAGGATTTCTCGCCTTTGGACGAGGATAGTGAATATATAGGCGACACTTTTTATACAAAAGCGTATTTGAGGCATTTGTTTAAAGCAGAAGAATTATTGGCATTTCAGATAGCAAGTGTGCATAATTTGCATTTTTATTTGTGGTTGGTGGGAGAGGCAAGAAAGCATATTTTGGCAGGAGATTTTGCGAGTTGGAAGGTAGAAATGGTGAAAAAGGTTACATATAGGCTGTAATTTCACGCAGATTTTCGCAGATGAGAGCAGATAACGCAGATAAAAAAAAGCCTTACATCTGCGACATCTGCCTTAATCTGCGCCTATCTGCGAGACCATAACATAATCATGAACAGAAAACGATTTCTCACTTCCTTAGCGGTTTTACCATTAGCAGCTACAACCATGAAACTAAACGAGTTACATAAGCTCACTTCGAGTTTGGGCAACACAGACAAAATGCCTGTGCTCTTTTTGGGGCATGGCAGCCCGATGAATGCCATTGAAGAAAACGAATTTGTGGCGGGTTTTCGAGCGATAGGAAATGCCATTCCAAAACCTACTGCGATTTTATGTATTTCAGCGCACTGGGAAACGAAAGGCACTTTTGTAACGGCTATGCAAAGCCCTCGTACCATTCATGATTTTGGCGGTTTTCCCAAAGCCTTGTTTGACGTACAATATCCTGCGCCTGGCAGCCCCGAATTGGCAAATGAAACCAAACGGATAATTACTGCTACGACAGTCGGCTTAGATGAAACGTGGGGACTTGACCATGGCGCTTGGAGTGTTATAAAACATTTGTACCCTAATGCTGATGTGCCTGTTATTCAACTGAGCCTTGACTATTCGCAAGGGGCGCAATATCATTACGACTTGGCAAAGCAGCTTGCAGCGTTGAGAGATAAGGGTATATTGATTGTAGGAAGCGGAAATATGGTGCATAATTTGGGTTTGGTGGCTTGGGATAAATTGGGTACGGATAATTATGGCTATGATTGGGCAATAGAAGCAAAAACTAAGATGAATACTTTTATAACAGAAGGAAATCATCAAGCTCTTATCAATTATAAAGCACAAGGCAAGGAATTTAGCTTGGCGATTCCTTCAGCAGAGCATTATCTTCCGCTCTTATATACTTTGGCTTTGCAAGATAAAAACGAAGCTCCGACTTTGTTCAATGACAAGGCTCTGGGCGGTTCGCTTTCTATGACTTCTGTAAAAATCGAGAAAGCATAATTTTGTCGGAATATCTTACCTATTTTATGGACGTTTTTAATAACTTATGTTTTTACCGACAGGATTTACCAAAATAAATGCTACGAAATGTGGCAGCAATTTTTTGCGAAGCTATCCTTGAAAATCAAATAGGTTTTCTACAAAAAGGGCTTCTTTTTTCCAAAAAAGTGAAAATCATAATCAACTGAAAATCAAATAGTAAGCATTTATTTTTAGCTCTAATTCCATTATTTTCACAAATTTCAGTTATTTTCACAAATTTTCACACAAACTATTTGGTAGATTCAAAAAAAGCCCCGACCTTTGACATGGGTTTCATAGCAAAAAGGGTTTTAAAAGGATTTTCATGTTAGGGTGACAGCCTCCGCTATACGCGGGGGTTTTCCTTTTATAAGCCTATTCAAATAGAAACGGCAGTAAGGGTGGCGCATTTTTAGAAAGTGCGCCACCCTTACTGTATTTGTATATTTTTTTCGCTAAAATAAAATTTCTTACCTATTTTCCCTCCTTATCTCCTCCCCTACCCTACTTGGCAACAAATCTTTCATACACTTAAAATGCCCTTGTGGACAGGTCGCAAGTCCTATTTTAGCGCATGGATGACAGGCTAAGTCCTGCATTTCCAATGAAATATTTTCGGCTTTATAAGGAGAAAAGCCCAAATTGGGGGAAGTACTTCCCCATAAAGAAATAATTTTCATGCTCAAGGCTGCGGCAATGTGCATAAAACCTGTGTCATGTGTCAAGACAAAACGGGTTTTTGACATCAAATCTGCAGATGCTAACAAAGTATATTTGCCTACACTATTGTAAAAAGGGCAAGTAAGTTGCGAAGCAATCTGTTCAGATTCAGTCATTTCTGTTTTGCCTCCCAACAAAAGTACAGGCATATTCAACTCATTCAATAATTGAACAAAATAGGCAGGAATCCATTTTTTTGTGGCATGAGTCGCACCCAAAACCACTGTAAAAGCCGTAGAAAGGGGGAATTTAATTAAAACTAAATTAGTTTTTATAGTTTCTTTTTCGGGAATAAAAAAATCAAGCCCTTTTTCATCATATTTCAGAGAAATGCCTGTTTTTTGCTCAAATTTTCGGCAAGTATCCAAATATCTTTCTGTAACATGGCGAATTTTCCTGTTTTTTTGTTTCCATTTGGTAAATAAATACCTATCCCAATTTTGTTTTTCAAAGGTAAAAGTAGGTTTTCTAAGACATATTTTTATCCAAAAAGTACGCAAATTGTGATGCAAATCAAAAACATAATCAAA
>JAYUZN010000974.1:0-1996 GCA_043751755.1 Bacteroidota bacterium
CAATAATCCCAATAATCCCAATAATCCCAATAATCCCAATAATCCCAATAATCCCAATAATCCCAATAATCCCAATAATCCCAATAATCTTACTAATCCTGAAAATCCTGTAAATCCCGGTCTGGGGTTTAAAGTATTTGACAGCGTAGCATCACCAAAGCTAACCATAGATGAGACAACGCTACAAATTTCCATTACAGAAAATGAGATTGACGCATTAAGTCGCATTTACAACATGATTTTCACGCTGGGCTTAGACGAACCCACAAAAGTTCCTGAAGTAGTGGTAGAAAATTGTATATACAAAATCGGCACGCATTATTACCTCACAAATAGCGAGAAAATAAACAGAGATGAGTATGAAAACGCCCTAAAAAACGGCAAAGTCTTCATTGACGGTTGGACAGCAAGCCTAAAGGGGACAGTACAGAACTATAAAGAAGACGTAAAAATTGTATTTTAATATAATATTTGCATGAGATTAGGAACACGAAAAGAATAAAATCATCATTTACCCCTAAGGCACTAAGGAAACTAAGAAAGAAAAAGTGTAGCTTAGAGGTCTTCTTTTACCCTATTGCTTCGTGTTTCTTCGTGCCTTAGTGGTGAGAAAACAGGTAAGTTATTTAATTTTTGTTCCTATATTGAAGTCGAAATTAAAAAAGGGGTATTACTATCAAAAAACCTATCTTTTCTAACTCTGCGAAAATCTGCGTCTCTCATCTGCGAAACTCTGCGAGAAACATCAAAACTATGCGAAAATACATTCTTCTTCTCCTCATCTTATCGCAACTCAGTTGCAATCCCTTGAATATCAATCTTTCTAAAATCAAAGTCAAAGATTGGAAAGGGCAGTCAATAGACTGGAAACAATACGAAGGCAAAACCCTTATTGTCCATTTTTGGGCAAGTTGGTGCAAAGATTGCCTGAAAGAAATGCCTTTTTGGGTGCAAACCAAGCAGGATTTAGGGGCTGATAGCAGCAAAGTAGCCTTCGTTTTTATCTCGGACGAAGACACAGCGAAAGTCATTCCTTTTGTAAAAGAAAGGGGCTATCATTTCGATTTTGTGCAATTACAAGGCACTTTGAAGGACGTAGATATCATTTATATCCCACAAACCTTTGTTTTTGACAAAAAAGGCAAGGCACTCGCTTCTTTTGGCAGCCACAAATGGTCGGCAGAGGAAATGCGAAAATGGACAGAATAAGCTGAAAAAAAAGCAATTACGTTTAATAGGGTGCGCACCTTTTAAAGGTGCGCCACCCTACAGTCGTTATCAAAATGTACATTCTCAAAGCAGCGTTTGCCCCCCAAAAATCGTTTAGCCTATACGCACTTTTGCGACAAAAAAACCTTAACAGTATTTCCCATGAAATTATTTCTCATTTTCTCTCTATGCTTGTGTTGCTCACAATTTGCTTATGCGGGCAACAATGCTGTAGCACATTTTCCTCAAAGATATAGCTATGAGGCTGCCCCAAAACCCAAAGCAAACCTACACAGTAAACCCCCTATTTTTGAGGGGTTTAGCAAAAATGTGTTGATTGCAGGGGCTTGTTTGTTTGCCTATTATGCTACGGGATTTTTAACTTTAGCCATTTATATTGCCCTCATAGCGAGTGGAGGGGCATTCTTTGTGGGAGCAGGCTTAGGAATAGGCTTAATCATCGCTTTTGCCCTTATAGGCTTACTCATACTTGCGACATTAAGCAGTGCCATATTTTTCGCTGTCAAAGCCCTTAGAAAAGACTTCCCAGAAAATCCCGAACTCAAAGGGAAGGTATGGGCAGGCATTATCATAGGACTCGCTGCTATTCCACTCCTTAGCATTCTTGTCCAAGGACTTCTTTATTTAGGCGTTTTGATAGCATCTTTCTTCTAAGGAACGAAAATCAAATAACTTGACGATTTATGACTATCGTTAATTATCTTGCTTTTTTAGTGCCGTAGGCACGACATATTTATAGAAAATAGAATTTATCCCCCCAATTTAT
>JAYUZN010000975.1:0-12243 GCA_043751755.1 Bacteroidota bacterium
GCCTCGTTTTGAGGGTAAAATAACAGAACTTATTGCAATTAAGCCGAAATTTCAACAACATTTTTTCTTGTAAAACGGACATAAAAGCAGGAATATTTGCACAAAGACAGGGGAAAAAAGGAATATAGAAACCTTTTTTCTCGAGTTTTTTTTTCATGCTTTTTGTTTTACAGTTGTGCGGTTTTGCAAATTGCACACAGAAATAGAATGCTTTGTGTGGCGGTTTAAAAAACCGCACAACTTTTAACTCCATTTTCTTTACAGCAGGAATTATTTTGAGAGATTATGAAAAATCAATAGCAGAATTGCCGAATATTTTTATCTCATCTTTCAGGTTGTATAAACTTTGTACAAGCCAACTATTGTGTGCTACGCCACTTGCTACCGTTTCTACTATCTGTTTATTGACAATTATTTTAAACACTTTTTCAAATTGCTGAAAAGTGAAATGGTTGTGAATAGCATAACTTATCGCATTAGAAACTACTTTGACTAAAAGAGTATTAAATTTTTCGACATCATCTGGCTCTAAATGACTTACTTCTTCAGCCTCAACAATCCAGTCTGTAGGAATATATCCAAAACCCACAAATACTTTCGCACCTGCAACAATCGCCATTTTTCCCATTTTCTCATTGGAATTGCAGGACAAAGAAATGACCGATTTGTCTGCAAAAATAGCTATGTTATCTTTGTTAATAAAACCTTTTTCTCTATATACTTGATATTCAGCATCACTATCTGATGAGTTTGCGCCTAATAATTTATCACTTTGCCCATGCCCCATATATAAAATGAGTTTAGCATCTGTTGTACGTATTTTTTCAATACAATTTTTGTGAGAGATAATTGTAGCGTCAGGTTTTTCTACTTGAATTTGAATGTGCTTTGTTAGATTTGTTACAATGGCTTGCAAAAAATCGGTGCTTGTGTCTGAAGGATATATGACTAAGATTTTAGGCATTGTCGGGCAGGTTATTTAGTTGTATCATAGTAGATATTCCTTGTTCGACAAATAGTTTTTGGAATTCAACGCCTAATGATGTGTCATCTTCGATGGCTTCTGCAATTTGTTTCAGCGTTTTGCGCTCAAGGCTTGGATGTCCCATAAATTGATGATTTTCAAAGGCGTATAGCCATTGTAGAAGTTCATGTTTTATGTCAATTTCCTGTAATCTATCTCCTCTTAGTTGCCCCTTTATAGTATTAAAAATCTCTATTCTACTAGGAAAATCTATACTATTAGAACGTACTAATTTTTTCAATTTTAGTATTTTTTCACTAAAATTAATACCTGAATCAAAAATCTCATTCAATATACTTTCTATTTTGGTAGAAAATAATATATTGGTAGTATTATGGAAATGCCATTCATGCTTTATTTTATGTAGAACATCTGTAGCATCCAGATTTGCACCTAATGTGTAATCACAAGCAATCAAATGAATATGTTTATCCCTTAGATGTTTTTTCAAATCCTTATAGAACACGCTAATATCTTCATATTGTTTATCTTTAGGATTAAAAACGATACAGTTTACCTCTACTCCTTCTTTACGTAGGTCTTCACACATGGTATTTATACCATCATCATCTGGTTCATCATCAATTATTACTAAATTTCTGTGTCTCATACTTATATGTTAGTTAAAAATTAATTCAAAACAAGCCCCTTTTAGCTTTACATTATTGCCAATAAATGAAATATCTCCGTTGATATTTTTCGGATTATTCATTATATTTTTAACAAAATATAAACCTATACCAGAGCCGTTGCTCTCTGTAACTCCTAACTTAAAAATTTGATTAGGATTATGCAATAAATTCTCTGTGAGTCCCAGCCCATCATCATATACCCATATTTTCAATGTTTCTTTTGCGCAGCTGATAACTTCAAATACGATATTTTTTGCCTTCCATTTTAAAGAATTAGAAACCAAATTATCTATAATAATTGACAATTCTAGCGGACTAATGTTTTTTAAAAAAGAAATGTTATTATCTAAGAATTTAATAGAAATACTTTTATTTAACTCCCCTTTATATATTTGGTGATATATTTTAATATATTGTTCAAAGTATTGACAAACCTCTATAAGCTGTTTATCCTCATCCTTTTTAAAATCAGCACGAGTAATTAAATTAGCGATTGTTGATGTTTTTTCCACAAAAAGAGTTAGTTCCATCATATCCTTTTGTAAACTATCATCTAAAACACCTAGTTCATTAAACTTTCTGATTAACCTATCTATTTTAGATTTTGCTTTTCCTGCCCAAATAGAAACATGATGGATAAGTCCTTCTGTGTCATCATTAAATCTTCTTTGAGATAATAAATAGATGTTTTTTTTCTTTTCTATATTTAGTTCTTCTTTTTCTTTAACTAATTCTTCTTCAGCAACTTTGCGTTTTTCTTCCTCCGCTTTTCTCCTTTCAGCTTCTTCTTTACGTTCTATTTCAGCTTCTTTTCTTTTCAATTCAGCCTCTTTTCTTTTCAATATTTCAGCTTCCTTGTCCTGTTCTGCTGCTTTTCGCTTTAACTCTTCCGATTTCCGTCTTTGTTCTTCGTCTTTTTGCTTGATTTCTGCCTCTTTTTGCGCCTGCTCTGCTGTTTTGCGTTTCATTTCTTCCTCTCTCCGCTTTGCTTCGGCTATTTTTCGTTCTTCTTCTTTTTTCAAACTTTGTTCCTGTGCCTTTCTTTTTGCTTCTTCAGCCTCCTGTTTTTGCAATTCTGCTATTAACCTTTTATCTTCTTCTGCTTGCGCCATTTTTCTTGCCGCTATCAATTCCTGCTCTTTTTGCTCCAATACTTTTTGGATTTTTATGATCGTTTTTTGCGTATCTTTGTCTATTTTGCCCGTAAATTTTTCCAATCCTTTCAGCAATTTATCCGCATTCGCTTTATCTGCTTCCATTAATTGTTCTATAAGTTCTGAATCAATGTCTATGGAAATAATTTCGCCTTTTCTAGCACGTATTATATAATCCAAAGTACTTAAAGAACGCAGTGTTTTTGTTTTTTCGTCCTCTGCATATTGTTCCACAATAAGCGTTTTGTCAGTGGTTTGTTTTTCTATGTCATTTTCGGGCTTAATGGCTCTGTCCCAGTTCAATCCCTCCACTACAAACTTTTCTAAAGCCCTGATAGTCAGATAGAATATCCCACTTTTATCGTTTCTAATTTGCTCAAATGCTTGATTTTCAATGAGTCCTTCCCTGCTTGAAACGGCTTGAAATACATTGTTAAAATCGATAATCTCTACTGCGCCGACAATCTCACGCGTACCAAAATAGCGTGCTTGCCCTTGCCCTTTTCTTGCCTCTAAGTGCAACCAGTCATTTCCCTTATCCCCATATGGAAGCACCCTAAAGCCATTTTTAAATAAAAATATAGAGCCAAAGTTTACCGAATCCACGCCTGTTTGCCTACTAAAATACATCTTTGCATAAGGGTTCAAAAAATATATTTGGATTTTTACATTTTCTAATAAATCAAATACTTTTTCTCCCTCTTTTCCTTTGTTATTTTCTACTATTTTCAGAATGTTATTCCCATTATGTCTTAGAGAAGTTGTGATAATATCGTTTTGTATGAGGGTTTCTATAGAAGTTGTACGAAAATTCAAGGCTTTAAAAATTTGATTTTCTATTTTCCCTTCGAGTTTGGGAAAATCTTTGCAAAACAGCGAAATATTCGTTTTTGATGCCACAAATTCATCGCGTGGAATAATCAATTTGCCCAAATAGTGGTTTTTCAACTCTTTAAGCTTTTTTTCGTCCCAAGTAGAACGCAGGTCAATCATTTCCATAATTGTCCCTTTTTCGGCTATTTCAAAGCCTTTTTCTAACAGTTCTTTGTCTGTTATTGTAGTAACATTGACATCTATCTCTTGAATTTGTTTATGAATATCATTTACCTCAAAATCTTCCCAATTAATATTGACATATATAATATCGTGTTTTCCTGTTTTTTTGGCGTATAAATGAAGGGATTTGCCTAATCTATCACAAGAAAAACGCCCTACTCCTTTTTCGCCCGCAAATATTTTTTCATTTATATCTTTATTATTTTTCTTTTCAGAATAGGCAATATTCAGCCACTTGTTCACAATGTCCTCTTCATTCATTCCATCGCCATCATCTTCAATCACGATTCTTGTGATTCGTTGTTGTTCATTTCTAAAAAAATCTTTTTGAACTATATTTTCTTTCAGATTTTTAAAGGTAACTTTTACCGCAGTTGCATTGGCATCAAGCGAGTTTTTGACCAACTCAATGACCGCAAGGTTATCATTATTGATAAGCCCTTGCCCAATTATGTCTTTTAAGAGGACATTTGTTTTAAAATGATGTATTGCCATATTCGTCTAACATTTTCTTCAGCACTCGTCCTGCAAGCTCCCCAAATAGCGGCGGAATCGCATTGCCAAGTTGTGTATAACGGGGAACTTCTTTTGTGCGCAAAACGCCTCCTGTTGTATATTTGCCTTTGATTTCGTACCAATCGGGGAAGGATTGCAACCTTGCATATTCGCGAACCGTCAAGACACGTGGCTCACAATAGTGCAAATAATCATCGGGCGTTGTGGTAATTGTAGGGCTAAGATTGTCGGCAGCTAAGAGCGTGATTCCGCGCCTTTTTAGGTTATACGGCTTTCTTGCGTCCCCGTCTATTCGCTTATTTTTGGGCGCATCTTGCAAAAGTTGTTTAAATAACAAGGTAGTTTCCGCCGTATGATGCACGAAGCGATGACTATCTGCCACTTTTCCAGCCAAAGCCGTTCCATTTCGCATTAATTTTTGATAGTCCGAATTTTCTTTTCCATATAAACCTGCCTCAAAACTTGGCGTATCAGGCGAAGGATTTGTTCCCCATTTTTGGCACAAATCGCTCAAGGCTTCTGCTATGTTCACTTTTTCATGAATGTTTTTTTCTTTCAAAAAAGGTGTTTTTTCCGTATCTAACAAGCTGTAAAAGCCTTTCAAATCTATGTCTAAGCCTTCCTGTTTGCCGACCATTATAAAGCGGTTTCTGCGTTGTGGAATGCCATAATTTGAAAAATCTATTATTTTTGATTCCACAGTATAGCCAATTTTCCTTAGCTCTTCCTTCACAATATCTGCATAAGAGCTTGGATTTTTGTTAAAACTGAAGGTAAAGCCTTTCACATTTTCAAATAACAAGAGTTTCGGCTTCACCAAATCGATGAAATGCACGTAAGCCATGACTAAGTTATTACGAATATCATTTTCAGCCCGTTTGCCCGCCATAGAGAAGCCTTGACAGGGCGGACCTCCTACCACCAAAGCGATTTTTCCCTGTAAAGCCGTCAGATTTTGCGTGTTTTTTTCGATAATCTCATAAATATCATGCTCTTTTTGCGCCAGCCAATCCACCCAACAAAAATGTTTATGTGTGTTTATGAGATTATGTTGAAGGGTTTTAAAAGCATCAGGACTCTTTTCTACAGCAAAAAGCCCTGCCCAGCCCGATTCATGCAAACCCAGTGATAAGCCTCCACAACCCGCAAAAATGTCTATATAAAGGTGTTTGTTATCCATGTTATTCGCTGAATTCTCCTACAAAGGTAGCATTTTCTTTGAAAAAAATATAATTTACGATAGATTTTGTTCTGCTAAAAAATAGCCAATACCTTTTACAGCATTACCCGATAATCAAACATAATTTTCCGTTTTCCCTCCGCTTGTGGAATTATATAAGAAGGCATTTCAAAGAGGATTTGTTCCCAATATTTGTATATTTTGTCTTTGGGTTTTCTGAGCGGTTTGAGTTCGCTCAAGATGCCGTCTTTGTCATAAATAGCTTCCAGAAAAACGACTTTTTGCAACTTATCTTCCTTGTAATACAAGCGCACATATTGGGAAATCCAGTGCGGAAGACTCGTATCATTTTTACAGAAGTCTTCCCATTTTGCTTTCATATATTGCTTTTGACGCGCCGCATAGCACTCGTATATCCCCGAAATGCTATTCACATAGCGGCAATTTTCTATAGTAGCCTCTCGAAGATTCGTATTTTCAGTTGTTATATCTATATTTTTTACGGTTTCTAACCATTTTTGAGGCGTTTCCTCGCCCATACAACCTAAAGAAATGGCTTCTATAGAATGATTGATTTTTAGTAATTGATAATATCCCATGATTTCGTTCCATCTATAGATGCCCCTAAGCTTCATCGGCAAAAATGCTCCCATACCCGCCAAAGCCCGCAATTTGTAGCGTTCATAATGAATAGTGTATAAATTATAATAGCCTATAGTATTTACATAACAGTCAAAAGTATGCGGAAAACTATTTCCTCTTACCGTACTTATCAAATACTCCTCTTTGTCTAAGGATATAAAGGGAATGGTTTGTTTGGGAATATTAACTATGTTATATTTACTTTTTATTCTCAATATTTCTGATAAGGAATAGGTGTCAAATAGCTTACCTAATTCATACCTATCAAACAACTTTGTATGGATTGCGCCGTTTGTATGGATTTGCCACGTTTTGGGCTGTGGAAGCCCTTGTTTTAACTTATAAATGGTCAGAAAAGGGGAGGCTTTGCTGTATTTCTGCTGCGTTTCTTCTTCGATAAGAGGAGAATTTTCTCCAAAAACCCCATCTTCTTCAAACCCCCATTCTTCATCTTCTGCTGCTATTTCTGTGGCGTTTTTATTTTTGTGATAAACTTTATCTATTTTTACATATAATCCAGAATAATAGGGAAATAATTTCAATAGAAGGGGGTTTTTGTTTTCTGTTATAAGCTCTGTTCCAAACATGTCATACTTCCAAGTTCTGATGGCTTTTTTCTTTTTGCCATTTTCTTTCCAAAGGGTTAGCGTAGGAATACTGTCTTTATGCGCAGAAATCTCTCTTTTTTTCTGCCCATTCCCATAAAAGTCTGCAAAATACCAAGTAGGAATATTGTCATCTATTTGCATCAAAGTCTGCAAAGTGTCTCCTTGATAGGTGGCACGCGACCATTTTTTTGCCCCTTGACGACAAAAAGTATGAACCTCTTTTTGGCGTGTTATTTTATTAAATACTGTCCAAATGCTATCTGGGCGGCTTTGATAATAAAAACTTTTTTTGAGGTCGGCTTGATACTCCTCCTCTACATACGTCCACTCAGGCGAAATCTTATGCACGATAGAAGTACCTGCATTAGAAGTCCAACAAGTGGTAGTCGAATCCTTTTGTGTAAGGGTAAAAATATTGGGTTTTTGATTCGGTTTTTGGGTAATGCTTAGCGTATCTGTGCTTGCAATAGGTCTTTTGTAAGTTTTAGGATATTCAAAAATCCATTGTAGCTTAATCGTATCTAAATAAATGTTCTTCATATTATTGTCCAACATGACATTATGAATCTCATATTTAAGCTTTTTATTTACCCAAAAACCATTCCTAAAAAGGGCATATTCTGTAGGATTTCCTTTCGCATCAAAGGAAACAATGCTGTCTTTTTGGGCAAAAACGGCATGAGTAAGGCAAAAAAAGAACAGAATGAGGCAGTTTTTCATCGGAAAATAAGCTATTTAAAGGGTGCGAAGTTAGCTATTTTTTCAAGAAGATTGTTAAAGTGTCATTTTTTTTGCACGCTTATAATTGGTTCAAAAAATCTATAAAAAGAGAGAAGATAAAGCTCAAAAGTAGCAGAAATAAAATAACAAATACGATAGCTGTTAAGCCTACCCCTAACAGAAAGCCCGACATTGCTGACATTTTGAAGGGAGGCTTAGTAGAAGGTATTGCTTTTTGGGGTTCAGATTCGATAGGGGTTTCTTCAGAAACAAGCGGGAAATTCAGGGGAGATTTTCTGCCTGTGTCTATCAAAGCATCTACATAGCCAATAGCTTGAGCTTCGTCCAAGCCTTCCGTTTCTATGAGCCATTGTATAGCTTGTTCGTACTCGTCATTTGCAAGGTATTCATATATTTTTTCTTCTAAAACGGTCATAAAAGCAGGAATATTTGCACAAAGATAGGGAAAAAGGAGATATATTTTCTCTCTGTTTTTCGCTAAGGAATGAAAATAAATAACTTAACAGTTTGTCATTTGCCCCCCTGCCCCCTAAAGGGGGGTAAAGCCTTTCTCCCCCCTTCAGGGGGGCGGGGGGGGCAAATGCCTTTTACAAAAATTATGATAAAATTGGGAACTTATTTACTATTCATTCCTTAGGAATGAAAATTGAATAACTTGCCACTAAGGCATTAGAATCCCGAAGAAATAGGGTAAAATAAGGACTCTAAGCCATACTTCTTCTTTCTTAGTTTCCTTCGTGCCTTAGTGGTAAATGATGATTTTATTCTTTTGGTGTTCCTTATCTGCCAAATCTGCGTGAAATTATTTCCGTAATTCCACCCGATTCATCACACTTTGCCCCACCAAATAGCCCTGCGCCACCCCATTGCTAATCGCTTCTTGAAAGTGAATCCCGCCATACAAGCGCGAAACAGCCGCCTCATCTGCCGCCTCATAAAATGAGTTGAAAGAGCGAACCAAGCCTTTGGCACGATAGGAAGTGCTATCCGTAAAAGCCTGTGTACCCAATAGTTGCGTCAAAACTTCGGAAGCTGCGCCCGAAGAAACAGAGTGTCCCGAAGTATATTCTGGGAAGGCTGGAGTAGGCAAAAAAGGAGTCCAAGCAGGGTCTATATTTTCGCGAATATAAGTCTGTGGGCGCAACAAATTTATCCGATATTTTGCCTCCCAACAAGAAATAAACGCATCTGCTACCGCCAAACCTGTGAGCAAATACATTTCAGAAGCCTCCGCTAAGTCCATGTTATTTCTTTTTGCCAACTGCGTACAAATAGAAATCCAATGTCCGGGAGGAGTTGCTGTTTGCCCCGCATTGTCTGCCCAAAAATTAGCAATGTCTTTTTGCTCTTGCGTGAGATTTATGCCTGTTGTATAAACATTATTTGCTTGAATATAAAAAGCAGAACTTGCATTTACGTCAAAAGGAATGTTAGACGGGAAAAAACAACTTTGTGCATTTGGCATACAAAAAGGGCGAACCTGCCCCCAAAAAGGCTCGGCAGGCATTGTTGCAGCCCCTGTAGGTGCCCAATATTCGGGATGTCCGACCCGCGAAGGAACGGTATAAACCATGCTACGGGTTTGCGTAAAATTGTCAAAACCCATATACGCATTGACCGCAGCCGCAACAGAAGCCCCAAAAGCCACCGAAGTTTGATAAATAGGAACGGTCGTTTCTGCGATTCTTTCGCCCACAATGACATTGTACAAAGAATCGACTTTTGCCTGATTTTGGGTTTGCAAACTCCCAAAAGCAGCCACTAACACATCACGAATGGACTTGTTGGCAACGGTAGGGAAATCATAAGACTTGTTTTTTTGGCGGCTCGGCAAGTAGTTTAAGCCATTGAGTTGCTTTGCCATAGAGCGATTGTTGTGCATACCCGGCACTACGCCTTCGTACAAAGCAAGGGCTGTGTAGGCATAAATACGGGAAGCCTGTGGGGGATTTTTCCCTTCAAGTCGCACGAGATTCATCGTCAAATCTGCCCAACGAACAGCGACATCAGCACTGTATTTGTCGGTTTTTTTCTCGTCCGCAGGGTATTCGGTGTCATTGACGACTTCAGGCTGACAGCCCACAAGCACAAAGGAAAACAATAGTGCCATAGCACTAATACGAAAGATGAGATTGCTGTACATAAAAATTGATTGGAAGGTTATTTGAAATGAGAAATGAAAAATGAAAATTAGCTGCTAACTGTTTACTGCTAACTGTTCACTGCTAACTGTTCTGATTGGTTGATTGGGGTGCAAAGTAAAAAAGATTTTTTTTAATTTCCAAATTTATGATAATATTTTTACATAAATTTTTTTTAATATAAATATACGTTTTTGATAAAGTACTGTTTTTTGTTTTTATTTTGGTCTTCTGCCTTGCAGATTTGTGGGTAGTATTGCGAAAAATAGCTTATCTTTGTCTCGCAGATTTTCGCAGATAGGAGCAGATTGCGCAGATATAGTTTTTCATCTGCGACATCTGCTTTCATCTGCGCAAATCTGCGTGAAATACTGACAATTATCCATAAAAATTTGTTGTCCCGGCACACTTAACCACAAAAACCATGACATCAGACCGCCGTTCTTTCCTGAAACAAGCCTCTTTATTGCTCGGAAGTCTTGCACTTCACAAGTCGTTAGACGCAGCTTTGCCGCCGCAAATCTATCAGCCATTCGCAGGAACTACGATTCCTGACGTAACGAAAGATGAAGATTTTTGGGCAAATATAAGGCTTGCTTATGCCTGTTCGCCGACACTCATCAACCTCAACAATGGCGGCGTTTGCCCTGCCCCGCGCATTACGCAAGATGCCCTTGACAACTACAATCGTATGTGCAACGAAATGCCCTCCTATTATATGTGGCGCATTTTGGACCAAGGCAGAGAGCCTTTGCGCGAAAGTTTGGCGGCTTTGGCAGATTGTTCTCCCGAAGAAATTGCCATCAATCGCAATGCTACGGAGGCATTGAATACGATTATTTTAGGCTTAAATCTGTCCTCAAAAGACGAGGTCGTATTGGGCAAATTTGACTATCCGAACATGATAAATGCGTGGAAACAACGGGAAAAACGGGAAGGGATAAAGTTGGTTTGGGCAGAATTGGAGCTGCCTTGCGAAAATGATGATACCTTAGTCGAGGCTTATACGTCTCTTTTTACCGAAAAAACAAAGGTCGTTTACCTCACACACCTCATCAATTGGACGGGGCAAATATTGCCTGTGCGCAAAATCGCAGATGAAGCCCATAAGCGAGGCATAGAAGTCATTGTAGATGGCGCACATAGTTTTGCTTTGTTAGCTTACAAAATTGAAGACTTGGGGGCGGATTATTTTGGCACAAGCCTGCATAAATGGCTGTGCGGTCCCTTTGGAAGTGGCATGTTATATATTAAAAAGGAAAAAATAAAAAACATCTGGGCTTTGGTGTCAAATGACAAACCTGATGGGGAGGATATTCGCAAATTTGAAAGTTTGGGAACCCGCAGTTTTCCGATAGAAATGGCTATCGGCTATTCTTTGGATTTTCACAATTTGATAGGGACGGAGCGCAAGCAAAAGAGAATGCACTACCTCAAAACGTATTGGGCAGAAAAAGCCCTTGAAATTGAGGGCGTAAAACTCAATACTTCGCTCAAACCCAAATATAGCTGCGCCATTGCACATGTGGAAATGGAGGGGCTTACGCATACAGATTTGGTAAATAAATTGTTTGCAGATTATAAAATTCATGCTGTAGGCATCGAAAAAGAGTATATAAAAGGTGTGCGAATCACGCCAAATGTTTATACAACTTTGCAAGAATTGGATAAATTGGTGGGAGCTTTGCAGAAAATTGCGGCTAAAAGATAACATTTATGACAAAAAAAATATTCATTTCCTACGCGCAAGATGACCTTTTGCATCGTCAAAACTTGGAAAAACAGCTAAAATCTTGGATTCGTAGCCACAAAATTTCGATTTGGCACAGAGATATGTTGGAGCCAAATGAGGAGACTGTGGTCAAAATCGCTGAAGAGTTGGCAAATGCTGACCTGTTTTTGGTATTGTTAAGTGCGGATTATTTGGCAGATGATGGGTTGTATGAACAGGAATTGTCCCCTATTTTGCAAGCAACAGAGAAGATTTTGGTGCCTATTTTGGTGCGCCCTTGTGTGTGGCAAGATGCTCTGCCCCAAGATGCGATAGTTTTGCCCAAACCCGACAAAGCCGTTTCTCAATATGATGAGGACGAAGATGTGGCATGGCTGCAAGTCATAAATGCTTTGAGAGAAGTGGTAGAACATGGCGCAACACACATTTCTCTGCCACCTGAACCCGAAAATGAAGGAATTACGGTTACCAAAACCTTTCACATTCCCAAAGACCACAAGGGGGATTTTACCATGAGTCAAACCATCAGCAACACGCCGCCACCGCAGTTGGAGGAGTGAGAGATTTGCCGTTGTCTGTGGGGGCATTTGCCGTTGTCAGTGTCCCCACAGACAACGGCAGAAAATAAAATAGCAGCGATATTGACAAATACCTGCTGCACTTATAATCGTTTTTCTCCCAAAAAAAGCCTACCTTTGTCCTCCATTTCAGATTGATTATAAAAATTCATGAACAACATTCGCAATTTTTGCATTATTGCACATATTGACCACGGCAAAAGTACGCTGGCTGACCGTATGCTCGAGGAGACTAAAAC
>JAYUZN010000976.1:0-1937 GCA_043751755.1 Bacteroidota bacterium
GGGTCTATCAAAATCTCCGCATCTTGCAAAGTCACCGCCCCAGAAATCGTTACATTATTGGTAATATGATACTGCCCTGTTAAGGTAGCAGAGGTTATCGTCCCACTTGCTCCGAGCAAAGTAGGACTGAACGCCCAAGAAGGACAAGCAAGGTTTTGTTTCTTTTGCATGTCATTCGTGATTGAGGGGGGGGGGGGAGGCGAGTAAGGCAGATAAGCCAAACATCAAGCCAAAAAACGAAAAAAGCTTTTGCATAATCTTACATTTTTGTGGATAAAAAAATGAGTGAAAATTTCGAGGGGCAATGTCGCTATATTAAATGGTAAAAGCAAGAAAAAAATATAAGTTACATGATTTATGCAAAACCCCACTATATTAGCTCTTAGGGGGCTAGTATAGCGGGATTAAAAACGCTTATTTCGTATGTTAAGTATGAGTTATAAATAAGCTAAATATATATTATCTCCTAAAAAAAGGGTTGTCAATTATTTACGCTATTTCTCATTTTTCATTTTTCATTTTTTATTTCCTTATTGCCTATAAATCTTAATCCCATTCACATAGCGATTCTTGAACTCAAAAACAACGGGATACGGCTTGTAACTCCATTTCACAATGCCTGATTGAATGTCATCTGAAATCTCGGCAGGTTTTCCCAATTTTCTTTCTACATACGTAACATAATCCCCCAAATGAATCGCCGAAAAAGCCAAGTCTTCTTCTGCCCCCAAACCTCGAATTTGGATTTCTAAGGCTTGGTCGGCACTATTGTTATACGTTACAATCAGTTGAGGCTGCGTGCCTTGATAGCTTTGAAGGTTAAACAAGTATTTGGCAATATTGGGGTCTTCTTTCGATTCTATATATTGAATGGTATGCCCAAATTGTTCTTCAAAATCCTCAATTTTGAGGTCAAGATTGAGTTCACTAAGATGAATACACGGATTAGAACCAGAGGACATTTGCGACATATCTGGCTCACAATCTAAGACTCCGCGCAGAAAACGAAGCTCATTTGTGGGGCGAATAATCTCTGGCAAAGTGGAATCTGCCCGTATAAAACGCTCTATTTCAAAGGTTTCGGCATCTTGCACAATGAGCGAATCGGTAGTAAGCTGTTTTATCCATAACACAATTTTTTGCGCCCCCTCTTCGGGTCCAAATTCGTGCATCACAAGGCTATCCACCCCAAACACATATTTCATCATGGTCTCCTCTATCTTGCAATGCGTATTGATAAAATATTTTTCATAATAATAAATATTGTCGTCAATGGATAAATCTGCCCCATAAAAATTCCCTACTCTTTTCCATTTTCCCAGCAAAACGTCTGCGCTAAAAGTCGCACGCGGATACAAGTACATGGGGTCGGTAGGTTCTGTATTTTCTGCTGAAAGGGTAGTCGCGTCTGCAAAGACTTCCGTTGCAAGGGAGTCCTGCGGAGTCTGACCATAAAGAAGTGTACAAGAGAAATAAAGGATAAAAAGTACGATAATATTGTTCATTTTCTGGAAATTTGACTGGGATTGAAATAGAAAATGCGATAAAATGTGTCCACTCCTACAAAGTTATGGCTAAAAATAATGCCTTGTATAAGAATGGGATAATTATCTAAAAAAAAGAATTGTCGTTTTTTGATAAATAGCTAAAAAACAACTATTTACGCTTGAATCAATGGCACAAAAAAAGCACTAAACAAGTATTACAATAGTTGTGCCAAACCCCTTTTGGCAAGAAAGTAGTCATTTGTCTCGAAATTTTTGAGAAAAAAATAGGTTTTACAAATAAATGCTTAATTTTGGGGCAAATTTAGAGAGCTTCAGGCTAAAGCCTAAGCTACAGGCAACACAAAATACATTTATTTATTTTCCAATTAATAAGTACTAAGAACTACGAAAATCTTTCCAGAATAGAGTATCATTGCAGCCCCGTAGGGG
>JAYUZN010000977.1:0-4737 GCA_043751755.1 Bacteroidota bacterium
AAAACCAGATTACAGAAGAAATAAAAAAAACAATTACAACTCAGTTATTTGATGATTTCAGTAAAAATGTTGCTCCTGAATTAAAAAAGAAAAATCGAAATGAAGGACTGAACGAATATTTAAAAGAAACGCAAACTCGTTTACGTCAGGAAATAAATAGCCTTAATAAAAAATCAAATGTTAACTTATCAATAGCTGTTACAACTACTGTTCTTGCAATTGGTTTTTTAATTTACAATAGTGTTGTTCATTCATCTACTTACAATAGTTGGTTTGAATTCCTTTCTTTCTTTCTCCCTAGGCTCTCTTTAGTCGTATTTATTGAATTATTTTCCTATTATTTCCTTATAATGTATAAATCTAGCCTTGGCGAAATAAAGCATTATCAAAATGAATTAACAAACGTTGAAATAAAGATATTATCTTTAAGAACAGCTTTATTAAGTGATGATGAAGACAATTTAAAATACATTTTAGTAGAGCTTTTAAAAACAGAACGTAATTACATCTTGAAAAAAGATGAAACTACTATTGACATAGAAAAGCACAAATCAGAGTTCGAGTTGAATAAGTTATTTTTGCAATATTTACCAAACATTGATTCATTTAAAAATGCAATGTTTAATTCCGATGATAAAAAAAGTAAAGAATAAAATACACCTAACATGTATATTGCCGTCCATAGCCGTTTACCTACGCACGAAACCAACGCTCAAAACGGCTACGAATCGGAAATATTTGTCGTTATGCACCATGCAGGGGAAAAGCTAAACTTGAAAAGTGCTTTGTAAAATCAGGTGTGAAAAATAATTTGAAAAGTTATAAAAATAATTTGTTTGTGAATAAAAAAATAAATATCTTTGCAAAATGTTTTTAATCCATTCATAAATTAACAACTTAATGTTATGCCAAGTTACGTAACACGAATATTAACCGAGCTGCCTTTTGCAAATATTATAGGGGGACCCCTAAAAGCTGCAATTGAGGCACAAGCACTCGCTGCTCGTTCCACGTTGGAATTTATCCAACTCATGGGGTTCACAAACACGAATTTAGCGGAATTGAACCCTACAATAACCAACAATTCTATTCCTACCACACCTGCTGCTTTTGGCGCAACCCGAACCATTACTTTTACTTACACGGTGCAAGATGATGATGGGACAAACGGCTCAAGAGAGGTAAGTTTGACCGTTCCAATACTGACCATTTTGCCAATTCCCTATTTGCGGATAGATGAAATGACGATTGATTTTACGGCAAAAATTACGGAAGAAACGAAAAAAGACTACTCTGGCACAACGAATGTGGATTTTAGCTATGGAGGAGGTGCAAGCGTAGGGGGAGGAACCCCTGCATGGAGTTTGCCTGTGAATGTAGGCTTTAAAGGCTCGTTGTCCACCAAGCATAGTTCTACCTCTTCTCGTTCTTCTCGTTACCAAACCGAAGCAACGATGAATGTTCATGTTCGTGCAGTTCAAGACGATATGCCGGGCGGTTTGGCAAAGGTGTTACATTTATTAGAACAAGCTGTAACGGCTGTAAACGTATAATTTATGCCTAAATTATCGGAAGTCTTAGGAACTATTTTGCAAAACGTAGTTTCTGCACGCCAACAATCTGATGCTTATACGGCGAGTATTTTGCCTCAATATGCAGCGGATAAAATACTGAAACATTTTCCTGTACCTAAAATAGAGATGAAAGAAATGGAGTTATCGTTAAAATTTGCGATAACAAGCATAGACGAGAATGGGGAAATGCTGGTGGCTGTGAGCAGTCAAGAAATGACAAATATTCCCGAAGCACACATTTCTGTAGGGACATTTATGCTTTCTATGCGGAATTACCATGTGAGCGAAATCGCTTCTGAAGGCAATAGTTCAGAATATCAATTAACGGAACAGTAAACTTATACATTATGCCAACAAATCCATTGCCTTTTGGCGAAATATTGGCGGGACCTATGCTTGCGTTGATACAAGCCGATACGATAGCCGCCCAAGCAAGCGCAGAATTCATTGAAAATGTGGGTTTTGTAAATGGTGGCGCAAACGGGAATTTTGGGGATATGCGTATGATAACGTTTACCTACCAAAAACAAAATATAGGCGATCCGCCCGAAACGGTGACTTTGCAAGTCCCTTTGTTGTCCTTAATTCCCATTCCTTTGTTGCAAGTGCGAGAGGCAGATATAGATTTTGGGATAGAAATCACAGATACGCAAAGTTCAGGACTTGCTCAATCCCATTTGCGAACTTCGGCAGGGAATTTGACGTATTTGGACGGAAACAGAACTGCAATGCAAGCCATTTTGCGTGAGCAGACGGACACGCATATTCAAATGAAAATGAAAGTAACTTTTGCGCAAGCCGATATTCCTTCAGGTTTGTCGCGTTTGTTTCAGGTTATGGACAATTCTTTGTCCTCAAATACGGTTGTAGGAAATGGGAATGGAAACGGGAATGTGATAATTGTACCGCCGCCGCCACCACCAGATAACCCTCCCGACAATCCGCCTATAAATTGAGTATGAAAAATCGCTTATCCAGATTTTTTTCTGTGCTAAGAAATGCCTTTGAAGAACTGTTTAAAGGCGAAACGGAGGGCGAAATAGTTGCAGAAACGGCTTTACTTGTTTCTTCAGAACCTGTAGAAAGGGCTGTAGAACCCCGAAAAAATGTTTCACAGCCTTCTGTTTCGCCTTTAGGTCAAGGGCTTTTGTGTCCTACATGTGCCAGCAAAATTCCTGTTTCTATGGAAATTTTGTTGGGCGGGATGCTTATTTGCCCAAATTGCTTGCTTCAACTCAAAATCGATACACAACAATCTGCGGACACGCTCAAAGCCTTGCAACAACTAAAAACGGGGTTTGATAAGGCGAATGAAAAGAGAAATAAAGGATGAAAAACCAACAGACATTAAGGCTTCTGAAATCAGATATTCCTTTTCAAGAGTCAACTTACATGACAAGAGAAGGCTGGAAGGCAGAAAAACCCAAACATTTATGGAAAGAGGCAAATTTTGTTGCCTTTCAGCCCGAAGATATAAATACACTTATCAACCATTATCGAAAGATAGTGGTGGGTTTGTCCCCCTTATTCTCTAGCCAAATGAAGCAAATTCAGCGACATGAACAGAAAGATAAAAACGACTTATCTTACCATTTTTATATTCATTCATCTGGAAAAATATATGAAGGAAGAGCATTAAACATTCAAGCTGAAGTATTAAATGAGGGGGATAACGCACACACAATTTTTATTGCTCTTGTTATAGAAAAGATAGGAGAAGAATTCAGTTTAACCGAAAGTTGCTATGATGCTAGCCATGCATTAATAAAAGCTTTGCAGCGAAAAATGAGGGAAAATATTCTTTATTTGGAAGGCGAATCCGAAATGAAAAACTATAAAAGCCACCCTTTCCCTAAAGGTAATTCATTTGTTTTTATGGATAGACTAAGGGCGGATACTCGATTGAAAAAATCAATGGAGGTGGCTAGCCCTCTGGAAGGTAATATACATATTTATTTTTTTGATGTTGCTGACCGCCCTGCACCTACAGGATATTCATATACCGAAGATGAAAACGAATATAATGCTAAAACCTTTAGAGCGAGTGTATATGTGGTAAAGCAAGAAGGACTTGCTAATACTTCAGTTGAAGGTCCTTTTATTGGCTCTACTTTTGTTTCTTATGAATCCGATGGAAGCCCAAAACTGAGGCTAAATGGTACATCTTCAAGAACCTTAAAAGAAGGAAAGCATGATTTTGTGGGAACTTTTGCCCATAATGCAAGTACAGAAAGAGGGTTAAATATAGTCAAAAAGGGTAGCCGCAAAGGAATAAGTGGTTATGAACATACTGAAGATTATGAATATAAAGGAAAAGAAGTGAGCGATTTAGCAGAAGTCAATATTCATTCTGCAATAAATCCCAGTCAAGCCAAAATCATGATTGGGATTGCTCCGAATCGAGTACCTAAATATATAATTGGGTTTCATGGCGGAATAGCTTGCTTAATTATTCGTTTTGACCAAGCAGAACGTTTTTTTAATTTATTTAAATGGGTACACGAAGGAGGAAAGTATAGCAGTCTTGATTCGGGAAGCGTTACGGTTGTAAGAGAAAGCGATTCAAAATCTTTGAATGAATTTAACCAAAAATACAAACTTACCCCTAACCCTGTTTCTAATAACAATACTTTTATCAATAAGGCTCCCCAACCACCTGAAGAACGTTCTTTTGAATCAGAGCAAAAGTATCAACTAAAATGGAAGTCTGACAACTCACATAAAGAATCATCTGATATTATTGTAAATGAGATAGCTCAAAAGATGAAATCTAATGCAGAAAAAACAGTAATATTAAGGATATTTGTAATCAAAAGTCTCAAGTACTCGGAAAGTACGTCAATAAAAGAAAGAGATAACATAAAAAAAAGCTTGTTAGCAAAAGGCATTTCTGAAAGTAGAATAAGTTATGATAATCAAATTGCCACTAATATTTTGCAAACAGACCTTATCGAACTCGAAATACTTAAACCTAAACAGAATTAAAATAACCATGGTAAAATTATATACATCTATATTATTATTTTTATGCTACAATTTTGGGTATTCCCAAGATTGTGAGGCAATAAAAAAAGAGTTAAAAGATGTAACTAATAAATTTCAAAACCATCATGATTCTTTAGCTTTTTTGACTCAATTTGATGCTATTCTTGAGAACAATTTG
>JAYUZN010000978.1:0-2527 GCA_043751755.1 Bacteroidota bacterium
AAAATCGTAACTACCTATTATGATGCTTTTTTCAATAAAGCAGGAGGCGACTATTACAAAGAATTGTATTGCTGGCCCACAGACGTGATTGAATATAACAAACAAATTGGGATAATTTGCCCTGTTTATCCTAAAAATTTCTTTTTTCAAAAAGGCTATGCTGCCAATGACTTAATCAAGGGAAAAGAAAAAAATGGGAAATGGTTTGCGTCTGCCAAATTCCGCAACCCGCAATTTCCGCTACGTTTAGACGATTCGGAATTGGGCAACTGGCTGAGCTATTTTCAAATATGTGTCAATATTGCAAGAGGCGCGAAAAGGCTGCACGCGGCGGGCTTGGCACATTCCGATTTGTCCTATAACAACGTACTCATAGACCCCGTAAGCAAAACCGCTGCAATTATCGACATTGACGGCTTGGTCGTGCCGGGACTTTTTTCGCCTGATGTATTAGGAACGGCAGACTTTATCGCGCCCGAAGTCTTGGCTACCAAACATTTGCCACTCACCGACAAAGGACGCATTTTGCCCAGCCGCCTCACCGATTTGCACGCTTTGGCGGTCATGATTTACCTGTATCTTTTTTATCGGCATCCACTCAAAGGCGGAAAAGTACATGATTTGGATACCGAAAAAGACGATTTGCTGTCTATGGGAGAAAAGGCTTTGTTTATAGAACATCCAACAGATGTAGCTAATCGCGTAAAAGTCCATCAGTTGAATCCGAAAGAATTGCCTTGGGCAGATGCAAGCAAAACGCCTTACACAATTGCGGGTCCTTACCTCAAAACATTGTTTGACCAAGCTTTTATAGATGGTTTGCACAAACCGCTCAATCGCCCGCCTGCCGAAATGTGGGAACAAGCTTTGCTTAAAACAACCGATTTGATGCAGCCTTGTAGCAATGCGAGCTGTGCGCAAAAGTGGTATGTATTTGACAATAGTGCCAAGCCAAAATGCCCTTTTTGTGGCACTGCCCACAAAGGAACATTGCCTGTATTGGATTTGTATTATCAGTTCAAGCCAGGGGTTTGGAAGCCCGAAAATCACAGATTAATGGTGTATCACAATCAATATTTATTTCAGTGGCATGTAAATAGAGACATTGTGCGCAACGAAAAACTTACGCCAGACCAAAAAATTCCTGTCGGGTATTTTACTTTTCATAATGGAAAATGGGTGTTGGTGAATCAAAAACTACCTTCGCTCAAAGACTTGACTGAAGATAAAGAAATTCCAGTAGGTTCAATGTTAGAACTTACTGATGGCAAAAAAATCCTCCTTTCAAAAGAGGCAGGAGGGCATATTGTGGTTGTTACTATGGCAAATAAATAATAATTTTCGTAACTATTAAGTTTGTTGATAAAATCACCACAGGTTAGGCTTTTCTTTATCTGTGAAAATCTGTGTTAGGAACAAAAATTAAATAACTTGCCATTTTTTTCACCACTAAGGCACGAAGAAACACGAAGCAATAGGGTAAAAGAAGGTATCTAAGCCACACTTTTTCTTTCTTAGTTTCCTTCGTGTCTTAGTGGTAAATGATGATTTTATTCTTTTCGTGTTCCTTAATCTGTGGTGACCTAAATAATTTTCAATAAAATGAGCGATTTTTTACAGCAGTTTTCAGAAGGTTTTACAAGTATTCAAGAAGCCCCCTTAGCAGCGTTGGCAATTGTGGGAAATCTTATCATTATTGAGAGTTTGCTCTCGGTGGATAATGCCGCCGTTTTAGCGACAATGGTCATGGATTTGCCTAAAGAAGAAAGGGACAAGGCTTTGCGTTATGGCATCATTGGCGCATATCTTTTTAGGGGATTGGCACTGTTATTTGCCGCATTTTTGGTTCAATTTTGGTTTTTGAAACCATTAGGAGGCTTATATCTGCTTTATTTGGTCTGGGATTGGTGGAAAGGCAAGCAAACCGCAACCGAAGAAGATGACTTTTTCGACAAAAAAGGCAACTGGCTATACCGCTCTACGGTAGGAATGTTAGGCAATTTTTGGGCAACGGTAGCTCTCGTAGAATTGATGGACATGGCTTTTTCCATTGACAATGTTTTTGCGGTTGTTGCTTTTACCCCCAATATATTGCTGATTTGGCTCGGCGTATTTATCGGGATTTTGGCTATGCGTTTTGTCGCACAAGCCTTTGTAAAACTCATGGAAAAATATGCCTTCTTAGAAACTGCCGCTTTTGTCGTCATCGGGATTTTGGGATTGAAGTTAATGACTTCTATCATAGAGCATTACTACCCCGAAGCTGCCATAAGCAAGTTTCTTACAAGCCATGCTGCGGATTGGGGCATGACCATTTTGACTATTGGGATTTTTGTCGTGCCGATTCTTACCTCTTGGTTGTTCAATATTCCGAGAAAAAATACAGAGGAGGCGAACGAAACCAAAGATAAGTAGCCAATTATAACTTAGGAATAGAAAATAAATAACATAACAATTTCATTTTGGGGATTTCTTAGTGCCGTAGGCACGAAATATTTATAGAAAATGGTATTTCCCCCCCAATTTA
>JAYUZN010000979.1:0-2257 GCA_043751755.1 Bacteroidota bacterium
TGAAAAAAATAAAGGCAGAGAACAAAGGTGCTAATGACAAGTGGGCGAATCGAAGCTCAAAGCCTATGCGCCGCCCACCTGCATTAGCACTTGGCGTTATGGGCAAATATAAATAAAGCATTTACTTGATAGTAGTTATAAAAATGAGAATAATACTTTAATAATAATAATTTATGAAAAATTATTTTGCTGTTTTTTTGGGTTTGTGTATCAGTAACTCTTGTTGTGAGCCTATAGTGCCTGATATAAAACCAGAGTGCAATAGTGATTGCACAAAGCGACCAAATTTCGGGCAGCCCATATATAATTATGGTGGAACGGTGTATTTGGGGGGAGGGAATATTACTGTACGACTCGATAGTATTGGGGAAGCAGGGATAAATGAGTTCTTTTTTTGTAATTTCCCAGATACTGCAAAGCAGAATGCACTTCACATTCAGTTATCATTTCAACCAGTTGGAGTCTGTGACGCAGATTCTGGGTTTCAATATGCAAAACTAATTTATTTACGTAAACTTTAATTAAATCTCATCGTGAAACAATTTATCATGCTATTCCTCCTCTTAATAGGAGGAACTTGTATTTCTTGTGCCCAAATGATTGCTGGCGCGCAAATTACATGCTCAAACGATTTAAGCAATTATTTGTTTGTGCATACAGTCCCATATCCCTGCGATACGGCACATAATTGCAGTTTTGTTTGGGAGGTTTGGAATGGCAATCAAGTATCCGTTGGAAATGGAATGCCATTATTTACGCAATCACAATCGTTATCTAATTCAAATCCCAATCCATGGAGTGTTTGGATTAACTGGAATACTATGTATCTTTCCAGCAATTCAAATGGAAACCCCCGTCCTTTTACAATTAGTATGCGAAAAACGGGGTGTGTGCCTAATAACTGTAGTACGCCAAATCCTCAGTTTTTAGCGATATACCCTGTAGAGGTACATAGAAACCCATTTCGCCCATCACCCATTTCAGGAAATGGCGTAAATGCGAATGAGGTTATTGTTCTTTGTGGCTCAACCTCGCCTATAACCCTTAGTGTTCCGACAGTTTTGGGAGCAGTAAGTTATTCATGGACATATCCAGCTTCTTGGAGTGTATCGGGTATCAGTACAAATAATACTATTACATTGATACCTAATACAACTACAGGTCAAGGGGCAAATATATGTGTATATGCTTTGGGGTCAGGTTCTTGCGATGATGGTAATAATATTAGCCAATCTCGCTGTGTAACTATTAATAGAGGGGTTCCAGTTGCTGGTTTGCCCATCACTCCTACAAATATGCTATTGTGTGCAAATGCCAATCAAACTATTTATACTACAGTTTGTACAGCACCTGGCGCGAGTTACACATGGCAGATTACAACGGGTGGGCTAAGGTTTAATACCAATAATGGGACTACTATTACAACAAGTGTTCCGAATGTAGTTGTAAAAGCCCCTTTAACGGGTTCAGGAACAAGCTATGTGAGTGTCAAAGTAAACACTCTTTGTGGTAATAGTCAGTATTCTCCCTCAACTATCATTACATATGGTCTGCCCGTTATGCCTTCCACAATCAATGTAACATTGTGCCAAATGCCTTCGGTAGCGATTTGCCCAACGGGTGCAGGTATTCCTACCACCTTAAATTGGTCTGTAAACCCAGGTGTGATAGACGATACATATGGGAATACTTGTGAGTTTATTGTAGATTTTGTGAATTATCCTCAAAATTATTACATTGATATAGGAGCAAGTAGAACTAATATTTGTGGAACAGGTCCCACAAAATGGGTTTCCCGTGCTTGTAATTGTTGCGGAGATGGGGCTTCGGGTATTTTGTGGCGAACAGCAAATAATACCAATGAAGAAAATACTATGCTGTATCCTAACCCGATAGGTGATATCTTATATGTAAATATAAAACCATCAGAAGGCATTTTTCAACAAATAAGGATATATAATTTGGAAGGTAAATTTGTATTAAATTCTTCTGAAAAAGAAGTAAATACAAGTAACCTTTCTAAAGGGATGTACATATATCAAATTATTACAGACAAAGTTGTTTTAAATGGGAAAATAACAAAATAAAGCCCATAACAAAAGCATTGCCGAAAATGCCGCCCAGCCGAAGCACAAAGCCCAAGCTCGGCGGCAAAATCGGCAACGCAAGCCGTTCTCTGCCACGCCTTAAAGCATTAGTTGTCAAGCATTGTGGTTAATCAAAATTTGGGGAAAAAGGCTTTTATCTCCATTTCATT
>JAYUZN010000980.1:0-3308 GCA_043751755.1 Bacteroidota bacterium
GATAATTCGCTTATCAAAAACTCGATAACCTACGAAATGGCACGCAGAATGGGCAATTACGCCTCTGATACTCGTATGTGCGAAATTATGTTAGATGGCGAATATATTGGCTATTATACTTTGACCGAAAAGGTGAAAAGAGACGCTTCTCGCGTAAATATTGCCAAATTGGATTCCACAGACACCACAGGCATCAACTTGACGGGAGGTTATATTATAGAAATGAATATAAATAACAATGCTGGACCTGATTGGACTTCTAATTACTTGCCTTCTAATTCGGCAACGGCTTGTTGTAATGTGGAATACAAGCATGTTTACCCCAAATCTGATGTTATTTTGCCCATACAACACGACTATATTCAGGCTTATACAGATACATTTGAAAATGTGCTGGCAAGTCCTTATTTTACAGACCCCGATTCTGGCTACCGAAAATACATCAATGTGGACGCATTTATTGACTTTTTGATTGTCAATGAGTTTAGTGTAAACTATGATAGTTATGGCAGAAGCACTTATTTATTCAAAGACAAAGGCAAAAAGCTGAATTGCGGACCTTCGTGGGATTATGACCGAGCAATGGATTATGGCTATCCTGACAATACAAGCGGTTGGGTTTGGCAAATTACGCACAGCAATTGGCCCTTTCCTTTTCATTGGCAACGTATGTGGGAAGATGCTACCTATCGCAAACAGGTGGCGTGTAGGTGGAGTATGTTGCGCCAAAATACCCTTCACACCGACTCCTTTATGGTGTTGATAGACACTTTGGTGGCGCATATAAATGAAGCGCAAGGGCGGAATTTCCTGTTTTGGAATACGCTCGGAAATGAAACATATCCTACACAAATAGATTCGTTAAAGTCCTTTCTTACCCGCCGTTTGGACTGGATAGACATGACTTTGGCGGCAGAAAATGTAAGTCCTCCTACTTTTTACCTGCCTACAGATACGATTCTTTGCAATGGAACTATTTTTGACGCAGGTTTCAATGGGGCGCAATTTAGCTATAATTGGCAGCCCGGACCCGATTCTGCGCAGATAACCTTCACGCAAGATGGTTTTTACAACTTGAAAGTAAGTGATATATATGGCTGTTATAGTAGCAAAACAATGGAAGTTACGATTTCTCAACCTGATGCAAGTTTTACGGTTTCGCAGATAGGCGGCAATAGTTTTAGCTGGTCTTTTGTGCCAAATGACCTCACAGGTACGAGCTATCAATGGGAGTTTGGAGATGGCAGTTCTGCTTCGCAAACAAGTCCTACCCATGCTTATTCGGCAGATGGTACGTATATTATAAGCCTTGCGTTGATAGATGCGTATGGCTGCCCGCAAGTGGCTTTCGATACGATTCAGTTTGTGGTGATTGGCACAGATGATGCCGCTTTTTTTGCAGGAAATGTCTATCCTAATCCCTTTGAAACGGCTGTTCAGATAGATTTTTCGGAGCCAACTTCGGCGAATATGTCGCTGTCTTTGGCAAATGATTTGGGGCAAAAGGTGTTTTCACAAAGCTATAAATCGGGCATACAAAATGTGTCTATTCCTACGCAATCGCTTGTGCAAGGCGTGTATGTGCTGCGAATTGCGATAGGGGATAGGGTTTGGCAGAAAAGGGTGGTGAAAATGTGAGGGGATTTCACGCAGATTTCGACAGGTATTTGCGCTTTTTTTGCTGAACAAAGCGCCTTGCGGGTTCAAGTAGCAAAAAAAGCGCAAATACCCCTCTTAGCAGCACTTATTTCAATTTTCGTCCTTCAATTCTGTTTCTATGTCATCTATCAAATCTCTAAGTTGTTTATCTGGTAAGTTTTCCATTTCCTTCAACTCGCCTTTCAGGGAAACGTATTTTTTTGCCAAGCGTTTAGCATCTCTGTTAAAATCATCAATAAGTAGTTGAAAGTTATAAGTTGAGAGTTGAAAGTTAATATAAGTTTATGATAATCAATAAGATATATCGAAAATATATATTTAACTTATTTCTCACTCGTACTTAGCTACAATTTTACATTTCATCTATTAGCTGACTTAAAGGTGTCCCTATTTTCTCTCCCCGTTTAATCTGCTCAACCTCACGAAAAGCTCGTTTCAATTTTTCTTTACATTTCAGCAAGTTTTCAAGTTGTTGAAGTTCCGCTATCAAACTTTCCCAATCTTCAACCGCTATTTGGACAAATTTTTTATGTTCTTGACTATCTACTACGTAATTTGTCTGTGGTATAAGCATAATCTAACAATAGTTAACTTGCCACAAATTTAGCTTTTTTGCCTCATTGTGCCAAATTTTTTATTTATTCCCCCCTTTAATTGCTGCACCTAAAACTAAAGAAACACAGATAGAGGCATTGTATGTTTATTTGCGAAAATCTCTTACGGTGAACTGTGCCGAACTGCACGCAAAATCGGAATTAAGCTATCCCATAGCCCGTATGTTTGCGTGCAATAAGTGGGTGAAAACTCAAGACAATATCTTCTTTCGGAATCCCACTTTCCACAAAAAAGCCTGTAAAACCCTCTTCGTAATCTGTTCCATCATACTCTATATACACTTTTGCGTTTTTGATTCGGACGTGTAAAAAATAGCCATAACTGCGACTCTGCTGCCATACAGAGCGAAAAATGAGGTAATGCCCATGCTCGTCATCTGTTACGGCATATACTTCTTCGTCAGGAAGGGTCGTTTTGATATTGCTTACATAAGCCTCTACAATTCCCCTTACTTTTTGTTTATAAAAAGCTACCTTATCCATTGTGTTATATTTTGTGCTTGTATGTCAAATAAAATAAAGCGAATATTATGCAGCTGCATAAACTCACGAATTTCCTCCTCTATGGTAAGTTCATCATAAGCATATTTGGGCATAGCAAGATACAAAACCCGTTCAGGGGCTTGTTTTTGTAACAAAAAGCTGTAAAATTCTATCTGCCCAACAGTGTGATGAAATTCATTGATAAGCGACACTTGGCTAAAACTCTTCACTTCTACGACAATCTTCTGCAAATCTTTTTCTGCTACAATCCACTTCTCTGCCCCTAAATCTGCGGCAATTTTTTTCAATCCGCCCCCATAATATAGATTAAAAGGGTCTTGTGTTATAGTCCAACCTTCATTTTCTAAGGCTTCTTTTACTAAATTATGATAAATATCTTTTGCCATTTTGTTGAAATTTGAAACAAAGTTACAGATTTTTTCCTACTTAGGAATGGAAATTAAATAAAATAACAATTTAGTTATAGCAGTCATTTTGAGCATTTCTTAGTGCCGTAGGCACGAAATATTTATAGCCCCCCCATAATCCCCC
>JAYUZN010000981.1:0-3332 GCA_043751755.1 Bacteroidota bacterium
GGGGGATTATGGGGGGGCTATAAATATTTCGTGCCTACGGCACTAAGAAATGCTCAAAATGACTGCTATAACTAAATTGTTATTTTATTTAATTTCCATCCCTAAGTTGAAAACAGGGAATTGATATAACATTATAATAATCAATAAGATATATCGAAAATAGATGTTTAGATTATTTTTTGCCCCCGTTTGTGTCCCCACAAACGGGGTTTTTCTGTGATTGTTCTCCACCATAGTCGTCAGGCTATCTTTTTGCAAGCGTAAAAAGCAGTACATTTCGGTCATTTTTGGTAGCCCTTTGCCATAGCAAAGAGCTACTATTTCAAATTCGGAATCACCACCTTAAAAACCGTCCCTTTTCCCTCCTCCGAACTCACTTCTATACTGCCCTTCATCTTAGTCAAAGCCTCTTTCACAATATACAAGCCCAAGCCAGAGCCTGATGCCTTCGCATTTGCCCGATAAAATATCTGAAAAATTTGGGGAAGGTGAATCGGAGAAATGCCAATTCCATTGTCCGAAATCACAAGTTGAGCTTCTGTAGGAGAGATATGTAAGTCAAAATGCAGGAAAGAAGCGACATTCGCCCTACGATAACGAATGGCATTTGAAATGATATTGCCAATGATTACATTGAAGCGAAAATCATCATTGTAAGTTACGTCTTCTCGTGTTGTATATATTTGTAAATCAATATTTTCTGCGGATTGTGCATAGCATTGAGACTCGAAAATGTCTTTGATTATCTGCTCAAAATTTAAGGGAACAGGCACAAGTTCTAAGCGCGAATTGCGGGCATAATGCAGAATATCTTTGATAAAATTGTCCAATTTGTGCATACTTTTGTCTTGCAAGGACAAATACAGGTCTATATTTTCCTTATCCGTCTTGCACAATTCTATCAAGCCCATCACCGATGTTATCGGGGCGCGCAAATCGTGCGACACACTATACACAAATTTATCCAACTCCTCATTCGTTTTACTCAATTCCTTGTTCATCTTTTCCATCTCTTCGTATTTTTCTTGCAAAGTCATTCGCGCGGCTTCTATTTCTTTGAAATGTTTTTGAATATGTTTTCCATACATCCAAACGATTGTGCCACAACTTGTAATCACCGAAAAATACATAATAGGGTCTATAAAACTTCGCTGATAATCTGTAATATTTGGAATCAAAAATAAAGAAAAGCCTGTACAATAACAAGCTACTGCAAAAACAATCGGCAAAACGAGTTGAATCATCAACCATTTGTCGTTATATAAGCTAAAATTGTAGATAGCCAATATTTCTGCAAGAATAAACAACAAATAGGCGTTGCTCGCCTTGCCATAAGCCCCAGACAACCAAAAGAAAAATAGCAGCGAAATAAACCAAGCACTTGAACCCGCCAAACTATATAGTTTTTTGTAGCTAAACCACAGTCCAATCAAATACAAAAAACTACCCGAAATCGGGATATAAATGAAGGGAGTAGGAATCAACAAAAGAGCCATTAGGGTTGCCACAATGCTATACAGAAAGGACATAAAAGACCCTTGATTGGCATTGCGAATCTGCTCTATTTTGAAGTCAGGGTAGCGAGCATCTACGCCAATAGACAATATTTTTTCTTTCCAGTACGAGAATCTATTTATCATGTTTGGTACAAATATTTGGGCAAAAATACACGTTTATTTTATATTATTTAGGGCTTAGGAATATAAAATAAATAACTTAACAATTTCATTTTGGGGATTTCTTAGTGCCGTAGGCACGAAATATTTATAGCCCCCCATAATCTCCCCCCAATTTATTGCGTCTCTTGTGCAAACACTATATAAAAGAGGGAGGGGTTGGGATGTTTTTTCTATAAATATCGCCGTCCCTACGGGACTATTAAATTGATACTTTATTTATTTCCCATTCCTTATGCAAAAGTTGTTTTTATAGCCGAAAATTGCACGAATTAACCCGAATGAGGGCTGTTGATTCGTGGCAAAATGCGTAAGCCCTGATTAACTCTCAACTTTCAACTTTCAACTCTCAACTTTTAACTCCTTAATGATGTTACGGTTGTTTTTTTAAATACAATGACACTTTTGTGCCTTGCCCTTCTACGCTGCTTACGGCTATTTTTCCGTCATTTTTTGTGATAAATTCCTTACAAATCATCAGCCCTAAGCCTGTCCCTTTTTCTCTTGCCGTTCCTTGAGTGGTGATAACTTCTGTTTCTTCAAATAATTTTGCCAACTGCGCTTTAGGAATCCCTACCCCATAGTCCGTTATGCGGATTTCTGCCCATTTTTCACTGTTAAGTGCAATATTTTCAACAATAATTTTGCTTTTTGGGTGGGAAAATTTAATCGCATTTGCTACCACATTTCGTAAAACTAACTCCAAATGGTCTGTATTTATCCAAATAAACAGGTTGGCATCTACTTGATTTTCTAAGCTAATCTGCTTATTTTCAGCCGTTTCTGCCAATACTTCAAAAATACTATTCACAGTCGGAGCAACTTGAATGACAGATTGCGTTATTTTTGTCTCTTTTTGTATAGAAATGCCCCATTGAAGGAGGTTTTCCAAGGTAGATAATGCCGTTTTATTGCTGATTCTGATTCGATTGACAATAGAAATACGCGTATTTTCCTCCAAATTTGTACTTTCCATGAGTTCCAATAAGCCTTGTATGCTATTAAAGGGCTGCTTCAAATCGTGACCAATGATAGAAAATAGCTTATTTTTAAGCGCGTTTGCTTCAGTGAGTGCCTCCGTTTTCTCGATTAATTCTCGATTAAAATCTTCTATATGTTTTTTGTGAATAAGAATTTCCTTATGAATCCCGCGCAAAGTATTGAACAATAGTAGTACAATAACAAACAGATTCATGTAAAATATGATGTCTTGGTTTTTGGGTAAAGGATAAATTATATAATGGTTTTTGTTAATAAATTGAATAATAACAAAGCAACAAAGACCAATTATAGGAGGCAAAGTAGCTGTTTTTTGCCCCCGATATTCTGCGTGAGTTACCACAATGGCAATAATGATAAGATATTCTACTAACATTTTCCCTTGTGAGAGAACAGAGAAAATAGAAAGATGTATTAGGGTAACATAGAAAACTAAATATTGCGCCAATAACATTCCTTTTTTATGAATAAAGAACAGCAGAAAAGCCATTGCTATTATATAAGCTAAATATAATAAAACATATATTTGCATATCTAACACAAAAAATAGTCCTGCAAACACGCTAAGTATTGCATGCAATATAGCCACATTCGTAACTCTTATTCTTGCCTTTTCATCTAATTCTGGCGTATGCTGGGTTCCAATATTAATTAATG